>JAGPBG010000221.1 GCA_018063485.1 Cypionkella sp. | reverse complement strand
AGTCCGAAGTCGAGCGGCTCGCCCGCGCCGTGCCAGATGCCGCTGGCCGCACCCTGATTGAGGTGAACTCGGGTGCCGAGTTCAAGGCCCATGTCGCCAATTGCCCGATCAAGGGCGCGGGGCTAACCGACATTCTGGCAGCCCGCGCCCGTGGCCAGGGCGTCATTCTGGTCTCAGGGCATTTTGGCAATTACGATGTGATGCGCGCGGTTCTGTCGGCCAAGGGCTATCCGGTAGCTGCCTTTTACAAACCGTTCTCCAATCCCTATTTCAATACGTATTATGTGCGGATGATCGAGTCTGTCGGCGCGCCGATCTTTGCCCAAACCCGCAGCGGCATGGCTGCAATGGTGCGGCATCTGCGGGCAGGTGGCATGATGGGGATTTTGATTGACCAGCACAGCGAGCATGGCGCTGCGCTCAGCTTCTTTGGCCATCGCGCCCTGACGGGCCTTTCGGCTGCCGAAATGGCCCTGAAATACAACTGCCTGCTGATACCTGTCTATGGCCTGCGGCTGCCAGATGGCCTGAACTTTGAATTGATCGTCGAAGACCCGGTGCCGCATTCCACGCCGCAAACCATGACCCAGGCGTTGAATGACAGCCTTGAAACCATCGCGCGCCCGCATCTTGATCAGTATTTTCTGATTCACCGACGCTGGAAATAGCTATTTCAGGCGCGCCGCCGCGACAATCGCCCCCGGACCTTCGGCCTGGATGATCACAACCACCCCATCCTCACCCGGCACCGGGATGTTCATCTGCAACGGCACGTCACCGGCCCATTCCCCAATCGCGGTCCATGAAATCACGATATTGTGATAGGCCAGGTTCAACCCCTCATTCTCGCCCCGCTCGATCGCGACATCCTGACGGGCGCGATAACGCACCAATTGCACCATCATCTCTTCGGGAAGGCCCGCCTGAGGTGCGGCGAAAATCTCCACCGCACCATCGCGCCGCGTCAAGGTCAATCCAACCCGGTTGCTGTCATCTTGCGAGGCGCGGATCGCCTCGGCCACGGCTTTGGGTTGATTGCCCTCCACCCGCAGCGCACCATCCACAATCATCTGCGGTGTGTAGATCATCTTTTCGCCCGCGGCATGGGCATAGGCTTTTTGCCGGGCGGTGAAACTCGGATTGCCAAATGTATCCGCCCAGCCGATATAGTCCCAATAGTCGACATGCAGTGCCAAAGGGATCACCCCGGCCATCGCCGACAGATCGGCCAGAAAAGCATCGGCTGGCGGGCAAGAAGAACAGCCTTGCGACGTGTAAAGTTCAACCACCACTCCGGATTCGCTGTCGGCCATCATGGGCGCGGTCAAACACAGCCAAATTCCACAGGCGCTGGCGAACTGTCGCATTGTTGATATCCTGATCCGATGGTCAAGGTTACTTCTACCCAGCCGACATTGGCAGGGCCAATCAAGGTTTTGCGAGGCTCTGTGTCAATCTTCACACGCGCCTTGACCGGATCTCGCTTTATCTGTCCCATCAAGGCTGAAATCAGGACTGGTATTTCGGCATACAATTGCATACAATAGCCACATACCCCAGACCTTTCGCTTGCGAAGCCCCTGCCCTTGCGGCAAGAACATCGCAACCCGTCAATCGCAGGAGGCCATGATGACCGTCACCGTTGGACACGACAGCAGCAAAACCCGCAAGACCCTGACCGCTGGTGGTCAGACAGTTTCCTACTACTCGATCCCCGCCGCCGAAGCCGCAGGTCTTGGAGAATTCTCCCGCCTTCCCGCCGCCTTGAAGGTGGTGCTGGAAAACATGCTGCGGTTTGAGGATGGCAAGACAGTCTCGGTCGATGATATCCGCGCCTTTTCCGATTGGGGCAAGCAGGCGGGCAAGAACCCGATCGAGATCGCCTATCGACCTGCCCGCGTCTTGATGCAGGATTTTACTGGCGTGCCCGCCGTGGTTGACCTCGCCGCGATGCGTGACGGCATCAAGGGACTTGGCGGCAATGCCCAAGCCATCAACCCGCTCGCCCCCGTTGATCTGGTCATCGACCATTCGGTGATGATCGACGAATTCGGCACCCCGCGCGCCTTTCAGGCCAATGTGGACCGCGAATATGAGCGCAACATGGAGCGTTATGTATTCCTGAAATGGGGTCAGAGCGCCTTTGACAATTTCCGCGTCGTGCCGCCCGGCACCGGCATCTGCCATCAGGTCAACCTGGAATATCTGGCGCAAACCGTCTGGACCGACAAGGACCAGAACGGTCATCCCGTCGCCTACCCCGACACGCTGGTCGGCACCGACAGCCATACCACCATGGTCAACGGCCTTGCTGTCTTGGGCTGGGGCGTCGGCGGGATCGAGGCCGAGGCGGCGATGCTGGGTCAGCCGGTTTCCATGTTGATCCCCGAAGTTGTCGGCTTCAAGCTGACCGGCGCGATGGTCGAAGGCACCACCGCCACCGATCTGGTGCTGAAAGTCGTGCAAATGTTGCGCAAACATGGTGTGGTGGGCAAATTCGTCGAATTCTACGGTGACGGCCTTGACCGTCTGCCGCTTGCAGACCGTGCCACCATCGCCAACATGGCCCCGGAATACGGTGCCACCTGCGGCTTCTTCCCGGTCGACGGTGAAACCATCCGCTACCTGCGCCAGACCGGCCGGGATGAGGACCGCATAGCCTTGGTCGAGGCCTATGCCCGCGCCAACGGCATGTGGCGCGACAGCAGCTATGCTCCGATCTACACCAGCACCCTCAGCCTTGATATGTCCACCATCGTGCCCGCGATCTCGGGCCCGAAACGCCCGCAGGATTATCTCGCACTCGATAGTGCTGCGGCGGCCTTTGGCGAACACATCCGCAACCTGCGCAACCTGCCAGATGTAGAGCCAACCAGGAAATCCAAAATGACCTCCGAGGGCGGCAACCCCGCACCCGAGCATGTTCCCGGCCATCCCGTAACGAACGGGCTGGCGTCGGCCGTGGTGAAAGGTGCCGATTACAAACTGCGCGACGGATCAATCGTGATTGCGTCAATCACCTCCTGCACCAACACCTCGAACCCCTATGTGATGATCGGGGCCGGGTTGGTGGCCCGCAAGGCACGCGCGCTTGGTCTGACCCGCAAGCCCTGGGTGAAAACCTCGCTGGCCCCCGGATCGCAGGTTGTGTCGGAATATCTGAACGCCGCCGGTCTGCAAGAAGACCTCGACGCCATCGGCTTCAACCTTGTCGGCTATGGCTGCACCACCTGCATCGGCAACTCCGGTCCGCTGGATCCTGCAATTTCGGCGGCGATCAACGAAGGCGATCTGGTTGCCACCGCAGTGCTTTCAGGCAACCGCAACTTTGAAGGACGGATTTCGCCCGACGTGCGCGCCAACTATCTGGCGAGCCCGCCTTTGGTCGTCGCCTATGCGCTGGCTGGCGACATGAATGTCGATATCACCCGCGAACCGCTTGGCATGGGCACCAATGGCCCGGTCTATCTGCGCGATATCTGGCCCACCAACCAAGAGATTGCCGAGCTGGTCGAAGCGACTGTCACCCGCGCCGCATTTCTCAAGAAATATGCCGACGTCTTCAAGGGTGACGCCAAGTGGCAGGGCGTAAAGGTAACCGATTCGGAAACCTATGATTGGCCACCAACCTCGACCTATATCCAGAATCCGCCCTATTTTCAGGGCATGTCGAAAACCCCCGGTGTGATCCACAACATCACCGGTGCGCGGGTGCTGGCGCTTTTGGGTGATATGATCACCACCGATCACATCAGCCCTGCCGGATCGTTCAAGGCCAGTTCTCCGGCGGGTAAATACCTCATCGAGCGGCAAGTTCCGGTGTCCGAGTTCAACTCCTACGGCTCGCGCAGGGGCAATCATGAGGTGATGATGCGTGGCACCTTTGCCAATATTCGCATCAAGAATGAGATGCTTGACGGCGTTGAGGGCGGCTATACCAAAGGCCCCGATGGCGTGCAGACCAGCATTTTTGATGCCGCAATGGCCTACAACGACGCGGGGACGCCCTTGGTGATCTTCGGCGGCATTGAATACGGCGCAGGTTCCAGCCGTGATTGGGCCGCCAAAGGCACCGCCCTTCTGGGGGTAAAAGCCGTGATCGCCGAGTCGTTTGAGCGCATCCACCGCTCCAACCTCGTTGGCATGGGCGTGATCCCGTTCGAGTTCACTGGCGGCGATACCCGCAAGACTCTGGGCCTCAAGGGCGACGAAGTGATCAGCATCGAGGGCTTGGAGAGTGATTTGAAACCGCTCTCGGCCGTGCCCTGCCACATCACTTACGCGGATGGCAAAACCCGCACGATCCAGATCAAGTGCCGCATCGACACCGAAATCGAGATTGAATACGTCGAACACGGCGGCGTGCTGCATTACGTGCTGCGCGACCTCGCCTCGCGCTGAACAAACCAAAGGCCCGGAGTGATCCGGGCCTTTGGTTCTCGTTAAGTTCTTGCAGTTATCCTATGGCAATCGCAACCCATAGGCCGCCTCACATGTTCCATCTCAAAGCCGCGACCCTCGCCCTGCCTTTAGGCGAAATGCTGATCGGCCTTGCTTTGCTGATCATGCTGATCTGATATCCTCATCGCTCAAATAATCCTCGGGGGAAGCGTTTGCATTTGCAAACGCCATGGGGGCAAACGAACCCCTGAAATTCATGCAAGAAATTCTGCCCCTATT
>JAGPBG010000220.1 GCA_018063485.1 Cypionkella sp. | reverse complement strand
CCTGATCGTTGCGGCCTCGACAGCCACGGCAACCCGTCTGGCGACCAATGCCTTTCCGGGCAACACCATGGATCAGGTGCGTTGGGTTGGTGCCGTGGGTGCCGATTATGGTGTGATTGCTGTGGCCAAGGACAGCCCGATCAACACCCTGCCGGAGTTGATGGACAAGATCAAAGCTGACCCTTCCTCAGTTTCGATTGCGGGCGGCTCTGCTGTCGGCGGCTGGGACCACCTGAAGGTGCTGATCACGGCCGATAAGGCGGGCATCGAGGATCTGCGCTCGATCAAATATGTGGCCTTCGATGGCGGCGGTGAGGCAGTGACACAGCTTCTGGCCGGTTCGGTTCAGGCCTTCACGGGCGATGCTTCCGAAGCCAAGGGTTTCGTGGACTCCGGTGACATCAAGGTGATTGCTGTGCTGGCACCCCAGCGGATGTCGGGCGACTTTGCCAATTTCCCCACGGCCAAAGAGCAGGGCATCGACGCAATCGGCGCCAACTGGCGCGGTTTTTATGCGCCGGGCGGTATGTCGGATGAGGCCTTTGCCTTCTGGCAAGACGCGGTTGGCAAGGTCTATGCCTCGGAAGAATGGAAAGCCACCATGGCCCAGAACGGTCTTGCGCCGCTTGATGTGGCCCCGGCTGATTTTCAGGCCTATGTGGCCAACTCGATCAGCGAGATTCAGGCGATTTCCAAGGAAATCGGCCTGATCCAGTAAGCCAGGCCATGGGGCATGCGCGCCAAACGACGCGTGCCCCGTTCATAATTCAGGGGGGATACACGGTGGGAGATCGTGTCTTGGGTGGCGTAAGTCTTGTGCTTGCGGCCTTTTACGTCTGGCAGGCCACGGTCATCCAGACAAGTTTCATCTCGGACCCGGTGGGGGCCAAGACCTTTCCGATCATCATCGCGGCGCTCTTTGCCGTCTCAAGCCTTGTGATGCTGCTCAGCCCGGACGCCGATCCGGTCTGGCCCGCATTGCCGCGCATGTTGGAGCTTCTGGCCGGTCTGGGTGTCATGGTGGCCTATGTCTATCTGCTGCCCTCGGCGGGCTTCCTGATTTCCACCGTCATCGCCACCACCTATCTGAGCTGGCGGCTTGGGGCGCCGCCGTTGTCGGCAGCCATGGCCGGGATTGCCACCTCCGGCGGCATCTACATTGTCTTTCACCTTGTCCTTGGCCTGTCGCTGGCCAAGGGCCCGTTCGGAGTGTGAGAAATGGATACGCTTGCAAACCTGCTGAACGGTTTTGATGTCGCCTTTACGTTCCAGAACATGGGCCTTGCCCTGATCGGTTGCTTTCTGGGTACGATCATCGGAGCGTTGCCCGGACTTGGCCCGTCCAATGGTGTGGCGATCCTGATGCCGCTGTCCTTTTCGCTGGGTCTTGGCCCGACAGCAGCGCTGATCTTGCTGACCTCGGTATATTATGGGGCGATGTATGGCGGACGGATTTCCTCGATTCTGCTGAACATTCCGGGCGACGAGCCCGCTGTGATGACCACGCTCGACGGCTATCCGATGGCGAGGGCGGGCCGCGCCGGTGAGGCGTTGGCGATTTCCGGCATTGCCTCGTTCTTCGGGTCGTTCTTTGCGACCTGCGGGCTGGTCGTGCTGGCGCCGCAATTGGTAAAAGTGGCGCTGTTGTTCGGCCCGGCCGAGTATTTCGCCCTGTTCGCCCTGGCCTTCGCCACCTTGGGCGGGGTTTCATCGACCAATCAGGCCAAGGCGGCCTGGGCTGCGGCGCTTGGTCTTGGCATCGCGATGATCGGGGTTGACGGCCAGACCGGCGTGCCGCGCTTTTCTTTCGGGATTGTTCATCTTTATGATGGCATCGACTTTCTGGTCGCCATCGTTGGTCTTTTTGCGCTGTCTGAAGTCTTCATCTTTCTGGAGCATAGTGGCGGGTCGGCCACGGCGCAGGCCGCCCAAACCAAAATCACGATCGGCCGCCCTGTTGCCTCATGGAGTCTGATCAGGCATTGCCTGCCAACCATGACACGCGGCACGATCATCGGCTTTCTGGCCGGAGTTTTGCCGGGCGCCGGGGCGTCGCTGGGGTCATTCATGGCCTATGCGGCGGAAAAGCAGCTAAAAAACAAGGATGGCACTTTCGGCAAGGGCGATCCGCGTGGAGTGGCCGCACCCGAAGCTGGCAACAACGCCGCAGCCGGTGGTGCGCTGGTGCCGATGCTGGCCTTGGGTGTTCCGGGATCTGGCACTACGGCGGTATTGCTGGCCGTGCTGATGTCGCTGAACATCACGCCCGGCCCGCTTTTGTTTACCAAGAACCCGGATGTCGTCTGGGGCCTGATCGCCGCGCTTTTCATCGCCAACGTCATGCTTCTGGCGCTGAACCTGCCGCTGGTCGGAATCTTTGCCCGCGTTCTTCTGATCCCAGCGCGTTATCTGATGCCACTGGTGGCAATGGTGTCTTTTGTCGGAATTTATGGTATTTCCGGTTCGACCTTCGATCTGATGGTCATGGTGGTTTTCGGCGTCATGGGTTGGGTCTTGCGCAAGTTTGACATCCCGCTGGTGCCGATAATCATGGGCATCCTTCTGGGCAACCTCATGGAGGCAAACCTGCGCCGCGCCATGACAATCTCGAACGGAAACTGGGCAGACCTGTTCGCCTCACCATTGGCGATCGGACTTTGGCTTTTTGCTATCGGTGGATTCCTGCTTCCGATATTTGTGGCCAAAAGGCTCAAGCAGGGTATCAACGTGCCTGCGGACAAGGGGTTGGATGTTCCAGATTGAGCGTGGCTGGCGCTATTACATGCAAGATCCGCGAGGGCAGGTCTTTGAGATCGCTGTCAAGAAAGGCCGACTCTGCAGGCGCCGCTTGGCCTTGTGTTCTGCAAAGTGCCTCTGCGGCTTCTTGATCATCCGCCGTGCAGCGGGTGTGTTGAAACTCGCCTCGGCTGATGCCGGGGCGAGAGCTTTCATCGTGTGGATGCCAGCAAGCATCAGTGGTGATGTTCGGGCAGGGCCTCAACCACCTCACGTGTCATCGCGGTCACAGCATGGACGATACCGTTGTCGTCGCGCATGACATCAAGCTGCGCCAAGGCAATCGTAACAGGTTTTGTGCCGATACCAAGAAATCCGCCGACATCAACGACCACCTGTGCGCCAGCGCCATTGCCGTGAAGATGCGAGACATAGCCCACGGTTTCATCGTTGCAATCATAAATCGTGCAGCCGTCCAGATTCGAGTCGTTCAATTCTTCTGGCTGCAGCCGGGGGTGATGTGCATGGTCCATTTGGAACTCCTCAATCCAATGAGCATACGGACTGAACGCGGAACACGCGGGCCCGGTTCCCGAGCTTTCACAGGATCGGCAAGCGCGATATCGGCCTGGGGCGTGCGACAGGCGCGCTCAAAGGAGCAGACCCGCGCCCGAACTGATGCCGCCTTGGCACAGGTGCCAGATACGCCGCGCCCAGATGTTTACTTGGCGCGCGGCCCCGAGGGGCGGTTTGATGCGAAGAAAAGCTCTTCCAATGCGCTGCCAACCATTTCCTGCTGCTCAATGCCCATGAATGCTCGTGGGCATGTTGTTGCCGAGGCCAATGCTTCAATTGTCGGCACGCCAACAATTGCAATCAACCGCGCAACCGAAGTTTTCAGGTCGATATGTGCGCCGGCCAGAGACCCGTTCGCATTGACCAGTTTGCCATCCAGAACCCGGATCGTCTCGCCGTAAAGCGTGAAATGGTCAGGGCCGGCGATGGTGGACATTGCGTCAGACACAAGCACCATGCGCCCTCGGATCGGACGGGCGCGAAATGCAAGCCTTACAACCCTGTCATCAACATGATGGCCATCGGCAATGATGCCGCAATAGGCTTCGCTGTTCAACGCCGCCGCAATTATACCCGGAGCGCGCGAGGTCATCTGCGGCATACCATTGAAGATATGAGTAAATCCTGCCAACCCCTCGGCCAGGGCGCGTTCGGTCTGCTCCGCGGTTGCGGCGCTGTGCCCGGCAGCCACGGTGACGCCCATCGCACTCAGATCGGCAATCACGCCCGGCTCCAGTGTCTCGGGGGCTACGGTGAACAAGACCGGCAGGCCGTGCTGGCGCAACCGCATCAGCAGGTCGCGCGTGCGGGCGTCATAGGGGCGGATGCGGGCGGGGTCATGTGTGCCTTTGTGGGCAAGGTTGATGTGGGGGCCTTCGATATGGATGCCCAAAACACCGCCTTTGCCGTGTTCAGCCAGAACCGCCTCGGCGGCGCGCTCGGTGATTTCGGGCAGATCGGTGATCACGGTGGGCAGGATGAAGGCCGTTCCGACCGAACGGTGGGCGGCAGCGATCTTGCGCACGCCTCCCCGTGTAGGGTCGTTGTTCAGCATCACGCCGCCGCCGCCATTGACCTGCACGTCAAACAGGCCCGGCGACAGAATTGCGTCAACGGTTTCGGGAACGGTGCCTTCAGGCAGGTCGATCAGCGGCACGATGGCGACAACGCGCTCTGTCTCGATTGCAACGGCCATGTCCGGCTTCAGGGTTTCGCCGTCGAACACGGCGCGGGGGTGCAGCCAGCGGGTCATTTGGTATCAAACAGATAGGGGGCGAGCATGTCCTGCACCTGCGCCCAGACCAGCGCGCGCGCCCAGCTTCCGGCGACCTTCTCCAACGCTTTGGCGCGCTGCATGACGGGCGGGGCGAAGTATTGGTG
>JAGPBG010000219.1 GCA_018063485.1 Cypionkella sp. | reverse complement strand
TGTCAGGGCTGCCGATTGAATCCGGCTCAGCAGATCGGCCAGACCCAGCCCCCAATCGCGCGGGGCGGTGGCTGCCGTCAGCATCAGGCGGCCCTGCGGCAGCACAAGGTTGTGCAGGTGAAACAGTGCCGTCTCCCGCGCCGGATGGCCCGCAACCAAATGGGCATTTTCCACGCAAACCGCGCCAAAGCGCGCCAGTTCCGGCAGGTCAGTTCCGGCCAATGCGGTGCTTTCGATCCGCTCGGCCCCGGTCATGGCGCACCAGATATGCGCCAGATGGGTCTTGCCCGCGCCGGTTGGTCCTACGATCAGCATCTTGCCACCCGGCCAATGCTGCCAATTGGTCACGGCAGCCAGGGCTGCGGCATTGGCGGGCGAGGGGTGGAAAGCTGCCGCCGAGAACGCCTCGGTTGCAGGCAGATCAAAGGCCAGTTGCCGGGTCATGCAACCTCGTCATCTTCGGGAATGCGCCCCGCTATGCCGCGATAAAGCAGGCTGGATTGATATTGCGCGAGGGCAAAGCGCGTCAACACCCCCAGCGCCGCCGCCACAGGAACAGCGACCAACAGGCCGACAAAGCCGAACAGCGATCCAAACACCGCCAGTGCAAACATCAGCCAAACCGGATGCAAACCAACCGAGTCACCGACCAGTTTGGGCGTCAGGATATTGCCTTCCATGAATTGCCCCACCGCAAATATTGCGGCGACGATCCCGATGGAAACCCAATCCCCCCAGAACTGAAACAGCGCCAGACCGATGGCCAGCGCCCCGCCCACCAAGGATCCGACATAGGGAATAAAAGTGATCGCCCCGGCAATCGCCCCCACCACAAGGCCAAATTGCAGCCCCGCTAGCATCAGCGCCACCGAATAAAACGTGCCAAGCAGCAGGCAGACTGTCATCTGCCCGCGCACAAAGGCCGATAAGACCGCATTGATCTCATTGGCCAGACGGCGGATCACCGGGGCGTGGTCACGCGGTAACATGCTGTCGATGCGGGCAATCATCTTGTCCCAATCGAGCAGCATGTAAAACGTCACCACCGGCACCACCACCAGATAGACCAGCGCTGAAATCACGTTCAGCGCCGATGATATCACCCCCGTGACCAGCGAGGCGCCTTTGGATTGAATCGAGCTTGCGATCTCTGCCAGCGTCTGGCGGATGGTCGAGGTGCTGTCGGAAAGCTCTGGGAAACGCTCGGTCAGAAAGCCTTGCAACCGCAGCGAAATCTCGGGTGCGGCATTGATCAGGGCCGTGGTCTGATGGATCAGTGTCGGGATTACGGCCAGCACCACCAGCACCATGATCAGCAGACCGATCAGAGTTATTACCGCAGTTGCACCGACGCGGTTTAGGCCCGTGCGTTGCAAGCGGTCGGCCACCGGATCAAGGAAATAGGCCAAGGCCCCTGCCACCAGGAACGGCAGCATAACTGCTCCCATAAGCCACAGGATTGCAAACAAGAGCGCAAGCGTGAGGCCCCAGTATTTCAGTTGATCTTTGATCGGCAAGGCCATGCGGTGCTCCCTGGGGCGTCCTTATCAGATGGCAGAGCGATGGCCTCGTTGCAAGATCTGCGCGTGATTGCGACAATTGGGTGGCGGATCAAAGCCGCAGCCAGGGGCGGAATTCGGCTTGTTGTTGAAGGGGTCATTGTTCAAGGCCGATGGCATGGTAAAGGGTCATGCAGCGCATGCGGATTGCCTTTGGCATAGGGTAAAGGAAAAAGACGACCATGACGGCAATCAGAGTCGGGCGCAAAAAAGAGCCATTGGCACTTGGGGTGTTTTTGGTGATCCAGAGCATTGCAGTGGTTTACTTTGTGGGCGAGGCGGCGGGCGAGTTGATTTCATATCCCACGTCAACACATAGCATATTCGAGACTTTCGTAGCGCTTGCCTTGTTGATGGGAATGGTCTTTGGTTTCACCGCTTTACGCCAGACCATGGCAAGGATGAAGGCGCAGGAACAGGCGCTGGCCGCTGCTTCGGGGGCCCTGTCCGAGGTGATCGACACGCAGTTTCGCCGTTGGGGCCTGACCCCTGCCGAAAGGGATGTTGGCTTTCTGGCGCTTAAAGGACTGGACGTGGCCGAGATTGCCGAATTGCGCAAAGCCGCTGCTGGCACTGTGCGTGCGCAATTGACCCGGATTTATTCCAAGGCAGGCGTTTCGGGACGCGCGCAGTTTGCGGCGTTCTTTGTCGAGGATTTGCTGGGCGAGGCCTTGGTTCCGCTTGCGGCCTGACTTGCCAGTTTGCACCCTTACCGCTAGGAACAGGCAAACCTGTCCTGAAAGGCCCAAGCCATGCGTTTGACCCGTTATTTCCTGCCCGTGTTGAAGGAAAATCCCGCCGAGGCGCAAATCGTGTCGCATCGCTATATGTTGCGGGCCGGGATGATCAAGCAGCAGGCGGCGGGGATCTATTCCTGGCTGCCATTGGGTCTGCGGGTGCTGAACCGGATTCAGGCCATCGTGAACGAAGAGCAGATCCGTGCCGGGCATATCCCGTTGCTGATGCCCACGTTGCAGCCTGCGGACCTGTGGCGTGAAAGCGGTCGCTATGATGATTACGGTCAGGAAATGCTGCGGATCAAGGATCGGCAGGATCGGGAAATGCTTTACGGGCCGACCAACGAGGAAATGATCACCGACATTTTCCGCGCCCATGTCAACAGCTATAAAGACCTGCCGCTGACGCTCTATCACATCCAATGGAAGTTCCGCGATGAGATGCGGCCGCGCTTTGGGGTGATGCGGGGGCGTGAGTTCCTGATGAAGGACGGCTACAACTTTGACGTCGACAAGGCATCCGCCCTGCACGCCTATAACCGCCATATGGTCAGCTATCTGCGCACCTATGAGCGCATGGGTCTTACCGCGATTCCGATGCGCGCCGATTCCGGCCCGATTGGCGGCGAGGATACCCATGAGTTTCTGGTGCTGGCGGCCACGGGCGAATCCGAAGTGTTCTTCGATTCAGCCGTCACCGATCTGCATTTGGGCAACCGAGAAGTGGATTACGACAACCGCGAAGAGGTTGCCGCCGTCTGCCGCGAGTTCACCACGCTTTATGCGCGCACCGATGAAACCCATGACGCGGCGCTGTTCGAGGCTATTCCCGAGGCGCGCCGCAAAGTTGCGCGTGGCATCGAGGTGGGGCAGATATTCTACTTCGGCACCAAATATTCCGAAAGCATGGGGGCCACAGTGGTAACCGCCGACGGCTCCAAAGTGCCGGTGGAAATGGGGTCGCATGGCATCGGTGTGTCGCGTCTTTTGGGCGCGATCATCGAGGCCTCCCATGACGACAAGGGTATTATCTGGCCAGAGGGCGTGACGCCCTTCCCGGTAGGCATCGTGAACCTGAAACAAGGCGACGCGGCGGCAGATGCGGCTTGCGAGGGGCTTTACAAAGCACTCGCCGCAAAGGGGCTTGAGGCGCTCTATGATGATCGGGACGAGCGTGCAGGCGCGAAATTTGCTACCATGGACCTGATCGGCCTGCCATGGCGGATCACCGTTGGCCCGCGCGGCCTGGCCAATGGGGTGGTGGAACTCACCTCGCGTCGCAGCGGCGTCTCCGAGGAAATGACCCCCGAGGCGGCAGTGGCGCGGATTGTCGAGATTTATCAAGGCGTGTGAGCTTTTTTCTGCCAAGGGGGCGTTGGCTCTTGGCAGGTAAAATGCTCACTGCCAGGATATTCAAGCAATGGATGCGAAGGCCGGAGGGAGTTCGTAGGGCGGGAGGAGTCTGATCACGGCAATGCCGGCTTGACCTTGGCAGGCGCGGGCCTCACTCTTGGCCAAAAAATGAAAGAGCAGAATCTTGGCATCGACCCCACCGTTTTCGCGTTTTGAATTCATGATCGCCTGGCGCTATCTGCGCGCCAAACGTGCTGAAGGCGGCGTGTCGGTGATGACATGGATCAGTCTGATCGGCATCACCTTGGCCGTTTTCGCACTGATCGCCACACTGGCCGTGCGTGCCGGATTCCGGGCCGAATTTGTTGATACCATCCTCGGAGCCAATGCCCATGTAACGGTCTATTCGGCGGGAACGCTCGATGAGGCAGGGCAACCCGTCAAGGGCTTCAGCAATTACGATGCTGTGGCCGCGCGGCTGACAGCCATTCCCGGCGTGACGCGCGCCGCGCCCCTGATCAAGGGGCAGGTGATGGCCACGGCAGGGCAGGGCACGACAGGCGCGGAGGTTTTCGGTATCCGGCTCCAGGATCTCAAGACAATCCCGCGTGTCGGTCCGGGCTCGAACGCCATGGGGGATATCGAGCGGTTCGACCAGGGTATCGCCATCGGCTCGGGGATTGCGCGCGAATTGGGGATTGGTCTGGGTGATCGGCTGCGGCTGATTGCGCCTTCGGGGGTAAAAACCGCCTTTGGCACCAGCCCGCGCGTCAATGCCTATGAGGTGGTCTATATCTTTACCGCTGGGCGCTATGATATTGATCACACACGCATTTATATGCCCTTTGCCGAGGCGCAAAGCTATTTCAACCGTGAAGCCTATGCCGACGAATTCGAGGTGATGGTCAAGGACCCGGAGGATATTGACAATTACACGATGGCGGCGATGCAGGCAGCGGGGCCGGATGCCTTGCTCTGGACATGGCGGGATTCGGCCGGATCGTTCCTACGCGCACTTGATATCGAGGACAACGTGATGTTCATCATCATGTCGATCCTTGTGC
>JAGPBG010000218.1 GCA_018063485.1 Cypionkella sp. | reverse complement strand
CCGGTATGCAAAGCGGTGGCCATTCCGGTGATGGTGAGAATGTTGCACAGGCCCTGTCAGAGCTTTCGGAAATAGACGCGGTTTTCGCCGGCCATATCCATGAGACCTATCCGGCGCAGCGGATCTGCGCTGCAACCTCTCACGATGCCCCGGTGGCGATGCCGGGGCTTTTCGGATCGCATCTGGCGGTGATTGATCTTGAACTGCGCTTTGACAAAGCCCGCTGGAATGTCGTTGCTTACAGCAGTGAGGCCCGCCCGGTGGCGGCGCGCCATCCGCAAAATGGTCAGATCCGCCCATTGATCAAGGAAATGGCGCAGCTGAAAATCCTTGCGCGTCGGGCCCATGCGATCTTGCGGACTGAGGGACAGGCGCAGATCGGAACAACGCCGCACCGGCTGCACAGCTATTTTGCCTTGCTACAGCCCTCATCTGCATTGGCACTGGTCGCTTCGGCACAGCGTGACCATTTGGCGGCGGCCCTGGCGGGGGGGCGATATGCAGATGTGCCGATCTTGTCGGCCGTCGCCCCTTACAAGGCGGGCGGGCGCGGCGGGCCGGAGAATTTCACCGATATTCCTGCGGGTCGGTTGGCTCGCAGGCATGTGCATGACCTATATCTGCATCCCAATTACCTTGTCGCCTTTCGGCTGACAGGGGCAGAACTGGTGGAGTGGTTGGAACGCTCGGTCAGTCTGTTCAATCAGATCAATCCCCGCACAAAAGCGCAGCGGTTGGTGAATCCGAGGTTTCCCGGTTTCAACTTTGATGTGGTTCACGGTCTTGAATATCAGATCGACCTGACCAAACCCGCACGCTACGACGAATACGGGCAGCGGACAGAATCGACTGCGCATCGTATCTGCGGTGCGCTGCTTGAAGGGGTGCCGCTGTCGCCAACAGCCCCGATCATCCTTGCCTCCAACAGTTTTCGCATGGCCGGTGGCGGTGGCTTTCCTGCAAGTGAACCCAAGAATGCGGTCTATCGCAGCAACTCGCAAATGCGCGCCATCATTCAGGACCATATTCGTGCGGGCCGGGCCGGTGACGTTCCTGCCGGAGGTTGGGGATTTGTCCCCATCAAACACGCCGGTGTGATTATTGAAACATCGCCTTTGGCCGAAGGGCTGTTGGCTGAGATTGCCCAGTTTCGCCCGGAAAGCCTTGGGTGGCAGGTAAATGGCTTTCATCGCTTTCACCTTTGGCTCTGATCGGCTATTCGCCGCAGGCAACGCCAACAGGAGCCTTGGATGTTTGATGCCCTGCTTTTCGATCTGGACGGCACGCTGATTGATACTGAATCGCTGGCGATTGCGGCAGGGTTGGCGGCCTTTGCCGAAGTCGGACATCCGGTCAGCGTCGAGTTCCTGCACGGGTTGGTGGGGATTGATCTGCCCGGTTCTCGCCGGATCATTGGCGCGGCGCTGCCGGGGGTGGATCAAGAGCGGCTGCATCCGATCTGGCGCGCCGGGTTTGATGCGGCGGTAGAGCGGGGGCTGACGCTGAAGCCCGGTGTCGCGCAAATGCTGGCGGGGGGCCGGGTTCCGATGGCGGTGGTTACCTCTTCGGCACGGGCAGAGGCCCATTACAAGCTGCGGTTGTCAGGGATCGCGGCGGCCTTTGATCTGGTGATCTCGCGTGATGATGTGACCTTGGCCAAGCCCGCGCCCGAGCCTTACCTTCTTGCCGCGCAAAGGCTTGGGGTGCTGCCCTCGCGCTGTCTGGTGTTCGAGGACAGCGAAGTTGGGGCCGAGGCCGCGCATCGGGCGGGCTGTGTCGTGGTTCAGGTGCCCGATGTGGTTCCCGGCACCGGGAAATGGGCGCATCATCTGGCCGAGAACATCATTCAGGGCGCGCGGATGGCGGGTTTGGTGATTTAGCCGCGCCCAGGTTACAGTGTTATCACCTGATCCGGGGCCAAGAGCCAAGGCGCGATCAGCCCGCAGGTGTCTGACAGCGGCAGCAGGCACTCTGGAACGTTCATACCTAGGGATTTGCGCATGAAACGGGCGCGGGCGGTGCAGCGGGCGGCAACCTCGGGGAAGTCCGCCAGAAGTTTGCTGCGCAATTCCTCATCCGCAATCACATAGCCGTCTTCCATCCTTGTCGAGCCATAGACCGGATTCGACGGGATCACGTCCATCTGCATCGCCATGCCCGAGGCAATCGGTTCAACCGAACCTTCATAGATCGGCGACGACATCCATTCATCAAGCCCGATCAGATGGCCAGGGTTCAAGAACACTGCGAACCGCTCAAAAGGCAGCGCTTTTTGCATTGCGGACCAGACCTTGCCGCCCGGTGTGCCGGGCTTCATCAAGGCGCACCATTCCGACATCGCCTGCATATAGGGAAAGGCGAAAGCGGTCAGATAATCGCGGGCGGGTTCGGGCAGATCGGCCTCGGTATGCGCCAACCAGCCCACGCGGCAGATGTTCGCGCGCCAATGACAGATGTTGAAACCAAGCGGTTGGCCACGCTGCAAAATCTGCCCCGTTGGCCCTGACAGCCCCTGATCGGCGCGCGCGCCGGTGGCAAAGGTGGAGTGACAGCCCATCGGCAAGCCGCCAATGCTTGCCGCCTGATAGGCGTCAAAATCGCTCATCCCTTCGCGAAGGGAAAACACCATCCGCCGCAGTGCCGAAGAGGCCATGTGATTGGCAAACTCCAGCCGCGCGATTTCCGCCGCATCGACCCGCGCGCGCAATCCGGTCGAGGGGTGCATCATCAGCGCAGTGGCGTTTTGCACCCGCTCGGCAATCACTCGCAGCGGATCGGCCAGAAAGGCCGGAATATCAAGCGCCGTAACCGGATCGGCCACCTCATCCGCGCCGAACCATTTCCATCCCACCGCGCCGATCTTGCAGCCAGCGGGCAGCATGGTTTCCAGCCAGGCCCGCAAAGTGCGGCTGACGCGGGGTTGCGAGGGCAGCGACAGGCTGGCGCAATGGCCAACCTTGATCACCCCAGATTTCACCAAGGGCGAGATTTGCGTGTAGGGCAGGCATTCATTGCCGGCCAGCAACAGCGCCTCATCCGGGGTTATGATCAGCACCGCCTCTTCAAAACGCGGATCAAAGCCGGTCAGCCAATGGATATTGGCCGCATGTTCGCGGTCGCCGTAAACCACCAGCGCATCATAGGCAGATCCGGCCCGGCGAAACGATGCCAGACGGCGCTGCAATTCCGCCCCCGACAGGGAGGGGGGCAGGGCGGGGGTGCCATTGTCGGGCCAGGTGATCTTTGTCAGTTTGGGCATTTTGTGCCTCCGTCGTTGGGTAAAGCCAGCGGCTTTGCGTCAGGCTATGGGTTAAGAGACAGGATGTCAGCCCCGGCTTGCGAATCCGTTTTGCTGCGCCTATATGCAATGGTGAGAGGTTGGCGCGGGTGAGCGCCTCGCCAACCCGGTCAGGTCCGGAAGGAAGCAGCCGTAACGAGCCCCGCTTGGGTCGTTGTCAGCCTCTCACCCTTTTCCCTCACGCATCCATCAGAAGCGGGCCCGCATGATGGCAGGCGGTTTGATGGGCATTTCCCAACAGCGCCGGAACCTCGGCCGCGCAAATCGCATCGGCGCGCGGGCAACGGGTGCGAAACACGCAACCCGAAGGCGGGTTCATCGGCGACGGCAGATCGCCCGCAAGCTCGATCACCCGCCGGCCGCGCTGGGCAGATGGATCGGGGATCGGCACCGCCGACAGCAGGGCCTGCGTATAGGGATGCTGGCTGTCGCTGAACAGTTCCGCACTGGGTGCCAGTTCCATGGTGCGGCCCAGATACAGCACCATCACCCGATCCGAGATATGTTTGACCACCGAAAGATCATGGGCGATGAAGATCATCGCAAGGCCCAACTCGCGGCGCAATTCGGCCAGAAGGTTGATCACCTGTGCTTGGATCGACACATCCAGCGCCGAAACCGGCTCGTCACAGATCAAGAGCTTGGGTTCCACAATCAGCGCGCGGGCAATGCCGATGCGTTGACACTGGCCACCGGAAAACTCATGCGGATAGCGGTTGATCTGGTTGGGCAGCAGGCCCACCCGATCCATCGCCAGTTGCACGCGGGCCTTGATCTCGGCACCGGGCAAGCCGCGATGATGGGTTTTCAACGGCTCGGCAATGATCTGACCTACGGTCATGCGCGGGTTCAGGCTGGCCAGCGGGTCTTGAAACACCATCTGGATATCGGCACGATATTTCAGCATCTGGCCGCGTGACAGCGACAAAAGATCGGTGCCATCTTGCCAGATCACCTTGCCGGTGGCCGGAACCATCTGGATCAGCGCGCGGGCAAGAGTGGATTTGCCGCAACCGGATTCGCCAACGATGCCAAGGGTTTCACCGGGATTCAGGGTGAAGTTCACCCCTCCCACGGCATGAAGGTGCCGCGCCGGGGTCCAGGGCATATCGCCTTCGCGGCGGATCTTGAAGCTGACGCGCAGGTCGCGCACATCCAGAAGCGTGGTCATGGCATATCCTTTAGGGGGACGTTGCAAGCGCGTTTTCTCTGCGGGGCGAATTCGGTAAGGGGGTCAAGCCGGGTCTTGCACTCGGGCAGGCGAATATCGCAGCGCGGCTCGAAGGGGCAGCCCTTGGGCGCGCGGGTCATGTTGGGCGGGGAACCGGGGATCGACAGCAGCTCCGATCCCACCTGATCGACGCGCGGAATGGCCCGAAGCAGGCCCCGTGTGTAGGGATGCGAGGGGCTGGCATAA
>JAGPBG010000008.1 GCA_018063485.1 Cypionkella sp. | reverse complement strand
GCCTTTGGCCGCTCCCCCGTGGGATATTTTCCGACAGATGAAAATGTGAACCCCTGCTATGGGCTTTCGGGGTCAGACAGATCCTCGGGCGACCCAAAACGGGCAATCATCCGCTCGCGGATCTGATCACGCGACTGGCGATAGGCCGAGAGTTTCGCCTCCCGGCTTTCGCCAAGGCCGGTGGGGTCCAGGATCGGCCAATATTCTACCACCAGATGACAGGTGCGCGTCAATTCCAACGCCATGCGCTGACTGGCGGGCGACAGCGCAATGATCAGATCGAATTGCCCCAGATCATCGCCCCATTCGCGCATTTCTTCAAACGACCGTGAGCGATGACGCGAGATCTCCAGGCCCATTTCAGCGCAGACGGCAACTGAAAAGCCGTCCACCTCCATGTCATTCTTGACGCCAGCAGACTGAACATAGGCGCGCTGGCCGTAGAACCGCTTCATCATCGCCTCGGCCATGGGCGAGCGGACGGCGTTATGATCACAGCAAAACAGCACCGAATGTGGGAAGTCCGCCACGACCATCAGCCCCAGTGCAAAACGCAGATCAGGGTGAACAGGCGGCGTGCGGTGTCGATATCCACCTCGGCCTTGCCGCTAAGGCGCTCTTGCAACACCCTCGCGCCTTCGTTGTGAATGCCGCGCCGGGCCATATCAATGGCCTCGATCTGACTGGGGGGCAGACGTTTCACGGCCTCGAAATAGCTTTCGCAGATCTGGAAGTAGTCTTTCACCACTTGGCGGAACGGGCCAAGCGACAGGTGAAATTCGCCCACCTTTTCCGTGGCTTCAGTAGCTATGTCAAACACCAGCCGCCCCTCGCGGATCGCAAGCCCCAGGTGATAGGGGCCAGCGGGCGCTGTGGGATTCGGCAGGGCGAAGGAATTGTCTTCAAGCAGATCATAGATCGCAACCTTGCGCTCTTGCTCGATCTCTGCGGTCGGGCGCGCCAGCCCACGTTCATCAATGTCGATTGCACAAATCCGGCTCATCGCAGGCCCCCGTTCAGGCGATCCAACCTTGCGCGCACCGAAAGCCCATGCGCCTCAAGGCTTTCCGACCTGGCCAGCCGCTCCGCCGCAGGGCCAATCAGGGCCAAGGCCTCGGGGGTCATTTTCGCAAGCGTCGTGCGTTTCAGAAAATCCATCACTGACAATCCAGAAGAAAACCGCGCCGACCGCGCCGTGGGCAAAACATGGTTCGGACCGCCAACGTAATCGCCGATAGCCTCTGGTGTCCATGCCCCCAGAAAGATCGCGCCCGCATGGGTGATCCGCAATGACAACGCCTCTGGATCGGCCACGCACAGTTCCAGATGCTCGGGTGCCACCCGGTTCGACAGCACAGTTGCCTCGGCCAGATCACGCACCACAATCACCGCGCCATTGTCGCGCCATGAGGCCCCGGCAATCTCGCGCCGCTCCAGCGTTTTCAGCCGCGCCTCCACCGCCCCGGTCACCGCCCGACCAAAATCCGCGTCATCAGTGATCAGGATGGATTGCGCCGACGCGTCATGTTCAGCTTGTGACAACAGATCAAGGGCGATCCAATCAGGATCATTGTCGCGGTCGGCAATCACCAGAATTTCCGACGGCCCCGCAATCATGTCAATCCCCACACGGCCAAACACCCGCCGCTTTGCCGCCGCCACATAGGCGTTGCCAGGCCCGGTGATCTTGTCCACCGCCGCTATGGTTCTTGTGCCATAGGCCAAAGCCGCCACCGCCTGTGCGCCGCCAATGCGGTAAATCTCATCCACCCCGGCAATTCGCGCCGCCAACAAGACCAGCGGATTGACCACGCCGCCTGGCGTCGGGCAGCAAATCGCCAACCTTGAAACCCCCGCCACCTTGGCCGGAATGGCATTCATCAACACTGATGACGGATAGGACGCCGTCCCCCCCGGCACATAAAGCCCCGCTGCCGACACCGGCGTCCAGCGCCAGCCCAGCATGGCTCCCGCGCCATCAACCCAACACTCATCTTGCGGCATCTGGCGCGCATGATAGGCCCGGATACGCTCTGCCGCCAGTTCCAGAGCCGCCCGATCCTCGGGGGAAACCACTGCACATTCCGCCTCGATCTCGGCTGCGGAAAATGCCATCCCCTCCGCCGTCAGTTCCATCCGATCGAACCGCGCCGTCAACTCCAGTACCGCAGCATCGCCGCGCTGGCGCACATCGGCAATGATCTCGGCGACCGCCTGATCAACATCCTCGGCCTCTTCGCGCTTTTGCCCCAACAGGGCGGCAAAGCGCACCTCGAAATCGGCGTCACGGGTGGAAAGAAACTGTGGCATGATCTGCTCCGGCTGATTGGCACTCCCATAGCGCCCCGTCAGCAACACCGCAACTCAAAGCCTCTTGCCCGAATACCCGGACCGCCCGGTCCTTGGCGAGACTCCGCGCGTCAGCGCTCCAGGAAACTTGCGGCGACCGCCGCGCAATCAGATTACCGGCAGATCAAAGGGCCGATCACCCGCCGAAATGCGAGAACCGATATGGCGACACGCCGTATTTCTTGCGGAAACTCTTCGAAAAATGCGAGGGCGAGGCATAGCCGCAGGCCACCGCCACATCGGTCACCTTCATATCGGTTTCCGCCAGCAAAGCGCGGCCCCGCCCCAGACGCAGATCGTTCATATAGCGCACCGGTGTCATGCTTAGATAGCGTTGAAACAGCCGCTCGATTTGGCGGCGTGACAGGTTCAGATGGGCTGCACAGGCATTGAGATCCAGATCCTCCTCGATGCGAGCCTCCAGAAATTCAGCCGCCCGCAACAGCTTGTCGTGCCTTGTGCCCAGACGCGCCGCAAGCGAGGCAAGCTGATGATCCGCCTCCTGCCTGCGCCGCGTGAGCAGGCACATGTTCATCACTTCTTGCCCCAAAGGCGTGCCGAACCGGTCGGAAATCAGCTTGAGCATCAGATCCGCCGCCGCCACCCCGCCGGCACAGGTCATCACCCGGTCATCAATGCAAAACACCTGGCGCGAGGGCAGCAGGTCGGGGTGGTTTTCGGCAAATGCGTCGATATTGTCCCAATGCATGGTAAAGCGGTGGCCCTTGAGGATGCCCGCCACGGCCAGGGCATAGGCACCGGTGCAAAGCCCTCCCACAACCCGGCCCCGCCGCCACAGTGCGCGCAGCCAGTCGCCCAGCGCCACCGAGGCCTTGCCTTCGGGTTCAACGCCCGAACAGACCAGCACCACACCCTCCGGTTTTGCGCTGGCAAAAGGACCATCCACCCCCACCGGCACCCCGTTGGAACAAGCCACCGGCTTGCCATCCTCCGACAGAACTTCCCAGCGGTACAAAACCTGGCCGGTGAGTTGGTTGGCCATCCGCAGCGGCTCGATAGCCGAAGAGAATGCCAGCATCGTGAACTTGGGCAACAGCACGAAGGTCACCGAAATCGGTTCCGTCGCCTTGGCCACAGCCACATGCATTGCCCCCTTGGCAATAAAGCTGCGCCCTTGGGGCACCTCCTCTTCGCTGATGGGGGCCACGCGTTTCATCAGCTTCGCACACCGGCAAATCGCCCCTGCCATTCGGCGCGTTCTTCATCAGTGATCTTGCGAAACAGGTTTTCCGGCACGCTGAAGGCGTGGCCTGCGGGTAGACTGGTCATCGCAGTGGCGACATCTTCCGGCCATGCCCAATCATCCGATCCCATTGCCTGCATCATCGCTGCAGCGGCATCAGGAATGAATGGCTGCGACAACACGGCATAGACGCGGATCAGGTTCAGACTGAGGCGGATCATCGCCTGCGCGCGCTCGGGGTCGGTTTTCACCACCGACCAAGGCGCTGCGGCTTGCAGGTATTCGTTGCCGATCACCCAGATCGCGCGCAATTCTGCCGCAGCCTTGCGCACTTCCATCGCCTCCATGCAGGCGTCGTAATCCTTGATGCGGGTGCCAAGTTCTTCGATCAGCCGGGCCTCCTGTTCGCCAAACTCCCCCCCGGCCGGTACATCACTGCCGAATTTCGAGACGCAGAATTTGGTCACGCGTGAGACGAAATTGCCCAACACATCCGCCAGATCCTTGTTCACCGAGACCTGGAAATTCTCCCAGGTAAATTCGGCATCCGCCGATTCGGGGGCATGTGACAACAGCCACCAGCGCCAGTAATCCGAAGGCAGAATCGACAACGCCTGATCCATGAACACCCCGCGCCCGCGCGAAGTCGAAAACTGGCCGCCGTCATAATTCAGGTAATTGAACGATTTGAGGTAATCGACCAGTTTCCACGGCTCACCCGAGCCGATGATCGTGGCAGGGAAAGACAGCGTGTGAAAAGGCACGTTGTCCTTGCCCATGAACTGATAATAGATCACGTCCGCCGCGCCCTTGTCGGTGCGCCACCAGCGTTCCCATGCGTCATCGCCCAGGCCATTCGCATCGGCCCATTCGGCGGTGCCGGCGATATATTCGATCGGGGCGTCGAACCAGACATAAAACACCTTGCCCTCCATCCCCGGCCAGGGTTGATCGCCCTTTTGCACCGGAATGCCCCAATGCAGATCGCGGGTGATGCCGCGATCTTGCAATCCATCGCCATCGTTCAGCCACTTCCTGGCGATTGATGTGGTCAGGATTGGCCAATCGGTCTTGCTGTCGATCCATGTCTCCAACTGATCGCGCAAAGAGCGTTGGCGCAGATAAAGATGCTTGGTCTCGCGCACCTCAAGGTTGGTAGACCCCGAGATGGTGGAATGGGGGTTGATCAGATCGGTCGGGTCCAACTGCTTGGTGCAATTGTCGCATTGATCGCCACGCGCAGACTCGAATCCGCAATTCGGGCAAGTGCCTTCGATATAGCGATCCGGCAGAAAGCGGCCATCATCCACCGAATAAATCTGTTTTTCCGACACTTCGCGGATCAGACCCGCCTTGTCCAGTGCCCCGGCAAAATGCTGGGTCAGCGCATGATTGCGCGCACTGGAGGAACGGCCGAAATGATCAAACGACAGCCGGAAACCGCGCGCGATTTCGGCCTGAATCTGGTGCATCTCGGCGCAATACTCGGCCACCGGCTTGCCCGCCTTGGCCGCCGCCAATTCGGCGGGGGTGCCGTGTTCATCAGTGGCACAGATGAACATCACCTCATGGCCACGGGCGCGCATATAGCGGGCAAAGAGATCGGCCGGCAGTTGGCTGCCCACCAGATTGCCCAGATGCTTGATCCCGTTGATGTAGGGAATAGCCGAAGTGATCAGAATACGCGCCATTTATCCGTCCTCTTGCCTTACCCGGCACATCTAGCGCCGGAACAGGCCAAGGGCCAGAGTCTTTGCGGGCATAGCAGCAACCGGCCTGCGCCAGACTGCGCCGGATTTTCGCGCCTTGCGCCCTTCGAAGAATCGCCCTTCCGGATGTAGTGAGATTATTTTCAGCGCCGAAATTGTTGAAAGAATATTTTCGGAGCCGCACAACAGTGCTTGCCAGATCCTTCTCACGGTCGTTACATAATTCACGCAAGAACATCCCGTGCGGCCACGCAGTCAGCCGAAACGGGGGCGCACAAACGCAATTGGGAGAATTCAGATGAAACAAAAGACAACGCTCGCCGCCTCGGTCAGCATCCTCGCGATGCTGACGGCGACGCTCGCCTCCGCAGATGCCATGGCCGATCTCGAAGCCGCTGCCAAAGCCGAAGGCATGTTGACCACCATCGCCCTGCCACATGACTGGTGCGGCTATGGTGCCGTATTTGATGGCTTCAAGGCGAAATACCCTGAAATCTCGATCAACGAGTTGAACCCGGACGCAGGTTCTTCGGACGAAGTCGAGGCGATCAAGGCCAACAAGGACAACAAGGGACCGCAGGCACCTGACGTCATCGACGTTGGTCTTTCCTATGGCCCTTCGGCCAAAGCGGATGGCTTGACCCAACCTTACAAGGTCGCCACCTGGGACGAGATCCCCGACAGCGTCAAGGATGCCGATGGCCATTGGTATGGCGATTACTATGGCGTCATGTCGTTCCTTGTGAACAAGGATCTGGTCGCCAATGTTCCGGCAGACTGGTCTGATCTGATGAAGCCGGAATATGCCGGTCAGGTGGCTCTGGCGGGCGATCCGCGCGCTTCGAATCAGGCGATTCTGGCAGTCATGGCGGCTGGTATGGCTGGCGGCGCGGCTGCCGGTGAGGCGGCAGGCCTTGCAGGTCTTGAGTATTTCAAGGCCCTGAATGCGGCTGGAAACTTTGTTCCGGTCATCGGCAAAGCAGGCACGCTGGCCCAAGGCACCACCCCGATCACCGTGATGTGGGACTACAACGCATTGGCAGCCCGTGACACATTGGCAGGCAACCCGCCGGTTGAGGTTGTGGTTCCGGCTTCGGGCGTGCTGGCAGGCGTCTATGTGCAGGCAATCTCGGCCTACGCACCACACCCCAATGCCGCAAAACTCTGGATGGAATATCTTTATTCAGACGAGGGCCAGCTTCTGTGGCTCAAGGGCTATTGTCACCCGGTCCGCTTCAACGCGCTGGTCGCTGCCGGCAAGGTTCCGCAAGAGCTGCTTGATGCACTTCCCCCGGCCGATGGCTATGCCAAGGCCGTATTCCCGACCCTTGACGAGGTGAACGCCAACAAGCCCGCCGTCACCGGCGGCTGGGATGCCACCGTGGGCGCCAACGTCGAATAATGCGAATCCGCCTTGCCCCCTGAACGGGGGCAAGGCACCCAAGGGGCCGAAGATGCTCCAATCAAGAAAACTACGGGGAAATCCATCCATGCCGCCACCGAATCCAAGCGACGGCCCTGCCCTGCTTGGCCCAAAGCCTGCGCGACGCTTGCCGTTGCATTGGCTGGGCCTGCTGCCGTTCTTGCTGTTTGCGTTGCTTTTTTTGATCCTGCCGACAATGAAGATCGTGCTGGGGGCGTTTCAGACGCCGGAGGGCGGCTTTACCTTTCAAAACATCGCTGATCTGAACACCGAATCAATCCGTGCGTCTTATATGACCTCGATCCACCTATCGCTGGTGACGGCGGCGCTGGGGTGTCTGATCGGCTTTGCCATGGCGGCGGGGATGATTCTGGGGGGCCTGCCAAAATGGGTGCGCGGCCCGCTGCTGACATTTTCGGGCGTGGCCTCGAACTTTGCCGGAGTGCCGCTGGCCTTTGCCTTCATCGCCACCCTTGGCCCGGCAGGTCTGATCACGCTTTATCTGAAAACCCAATTTGGCCTGAATCTGCGGGCGATGGGGTTCAATCTGCTGTCGTTCTGGGGATTGGTCGTCACCTATCTGTTTTTTCAGATCCCGCTGATGATCCTGATCATCACCCCGGCGATTGACGGGCTGAAGCGCGAATGGCGGGAGGCCGCTTCGGTTCTGGGGGCCAGCGGCGCACAATACTGGCGCATCGTGGCGCTGCCGATCCTGTTTCCCTCGCTCCTGGGAACCTTTGCGCTGCTCTTTGCCAATTCATTCGGGGCCATCGCCACCGCCTTTGCGCTGACCGGTCCGCAATTGAACATCGTGCCGATCAAACTTTTTGCACAAATCCGCGGCGATGTGTTGGGCAATCCACATCTGGGCTATGCCTTGGCCTTTGGCATGATCGTGATCACCGGCGTCGCAAATTTCCTTTACATCTGGCTGCGCGCCCGCTCTGAACGGTGGCTGAAATGACCCGCATCCTGTCTTGGGCCGCCCTGATCTTCGGGCTTTTGTATTTCTTCCTGCCGCTTGCCGGGATGGTCGAGTTTTCGATGAAAATGCGGCGCGGGGTGTATTCCTTCGACGCCTATGCCAAGGTGCTGGGCGATCCGCAATTTCAGGAAACCTTCGGCTATTCTGTGATCATGGCGCTGGCGACCATCGCGTTTGGCGTGCTGCTGGTGGTGCCAACCGCCTATCTGGTGCGCCTGAAACTGCCGCAAGCCCGGCCCTATATCGAATTCATCACGCTGCTGCCGCTGGTCATCCCGGCCATCGTGATCGTGTTCGGCTATATCCGCCTTTACAACACCTCAAGCTGGCTGCCGCTGACAGGCTCGCCGATGGGCACCAACCTGCTGTTGATGATGGGTTATTCCACCCTTGCACTGCCCTATATGTACCGTGCCGTTGACACCGGCCTTCGCACCATTGATGTCGGCACCCTGACCGAGGCCGCGCAAAGCCTTGGGGCAAGCTGGTTCACGATCCTTGCCCGCGTCATCTTGCCGAATGTGCTGGTTGCGGTACTGTCTGGCGCGTTCCTGACCTTCGCCATCGTCATCGGAGAATTCACCATGGCGGCGCTGCTGAACCGCCCTGCCTTTGGTCCCTACATGCAGCTTTTGGGCGCCAACCGCGCCTATGAACCGCCAGCCCTTGCCGCGATTGCCTTTGTGATCACCTGGGCCTGCATGGGGCTGATCCAGCTTGTCACCCGCTTTTCGAAACACACACGGGCGCAGAATTGATGTCATATCTGGAAATCCGGCACCTTGAGAAATCCTTTGGCCCGATGCGTGTGGTCAAGGATTTCAACCTGTCGATCGAAAAGGGCGAGTTCATCTCGCTGCTTGGCCCCTCGGGCTGTGGCAAGACCACGGTTTTGCGGATGGTGGCAGGATTTGAAACGCCATCGGGCGGCGCGATTGCCATTGATGGACATGATGTAACTGCACTGCGGCCCAACCAGCGCAATATCGGCATGGTGTTTCAATCCTATGCGCTGTTTCCGAATCTGACCGTTGCGCAAAACGTCGGCTTTGGCCTGAAAGTCGCAGGCAAGTCGCGAGAGGCGATTGCCGCAACCGTGCAAGAAATGCTGGAGCTGATCGGCCTGCCTGCGCTTGGCAACCGCTTTCCATTCCAGCTTTCGGGCGGCCAACAACAGCGCGTGGCCCTTGCGCGCGCGCTGGCTGTGCGCCCGCGCGTGCTGCTTTTGGATGAGCCACTTTCGGCGCTTGATGCCAAGATCCGTGTCTCCTTGCGCGGTGAAATCCGTGAGATCCAGAAGCGTCTGGGCATCACCACCCTGTTCGTGACCCATGATCAGGAAGAGGCGCTGTCAATGTCGGACCGCGTGGTGGTGATGAATGGCGGCGTTGCTGAACAGGTCGGCGAGCCGTTCCGCATCTACAACCGCCCCAGCACCAAATTCGTGGCCGATTTCGTGGGCACTCTGAATACCTTCGACGCCGTGGTGCAAAACCCCGCCACCGGGGAGTTGTCCTTGGGCGGCACGACATTCAGGATTGGAGATGCCGTGAGTGCCACCAAGGGCCAGACTATCGGCCTGGCCATACGTCCCGAGGCGGTGCATCTGTCCGCCGCCGAGGCGCGCAATGTCACCCTGCCCGCCACGATCACCGAAGTGCATTTCATGGGATCGGTGATCCGCATCAAGGCCGATACCGGCGGCAATCAAGTGTCGCTCGATACGTTCAACCGCCCAGATACACCGCCCCCGCCGGTGGGAGCAAAGGTAATCCTGAACATCGCCTCAAGCGATTTCATTCAACTGGGAATGTAACCAAAGCCACGCTTGCCTTTACGAGATGAAATGCGCAATAGGTATCACAAATACCAATTGATGCGGGCATAGCATGCACCTGACCACATTCACGGATTTCGGCCTGCGGATGCTGATGCGGATGGCGAGCGCCCCGGAGCGGGCGTTTTCAACCGCCGAACTGGCCAATGAATTTGACCTCTCCCGCCATCATCTCAGCAAGATCATGCAGCGCTTGTCCCAGGGCGGGCTGATCATCACCCGACGCGGCGGCGGCGGCGGCGCCGTTCTGGCCCGCCCGGCGCAGGCGATCCGGCTGGGCGAGATTGTGCAACTGCTGGAACAGGGACAATTCCTGGTTGAATGCTTTGCCAGCAATGGCGGCAGTTGTTCCATCACCTCTCAATGCCGCCTGCGATCCCGCCTGCGTCGCGCCGAAGCCGCGTTTCTTGCCGATCTCAACGACTCCAGTCTGGCCGATATCGCCTTGCCAGGGGCCGTCTTGCCAGATGTCTCCCTCCCGGGTTGAGGTGTACCTCGCAAGGGTAGCGCGACCGCCTCATGGTATCCCGCCTTTCAAGGACAAGGCCGTGTGCCGACATGTCGCACCCAAAGCGCTCGCCGATTCCAACCCGGTTTGCCCCCCGATCCCGGTCAGGGAATGCCGGTATGAGCGGGCTAAGTCTCGGCCTGTGCAATCAGGCTGCGCACCCAGCGCGCGGCAGCCCAGGCGGCCGGAACGCCCAAGGGCAGCGACCAGAGCAGCGCCTTCACCGGTGAGATCGCAGGCAGCCCCAGGGACATTCCCAATAAACCCAGCAAAAACAGATTGATCGCAACCGCCGAGGCCGCAAAGGGATAGAGCAGCACCCCCAATTGCCACAACGGCCGCGCGGGCTTGGACGGTTCAGTGCTCATCGACGTCACTCCAGTTATGGGTGCCAGATGGGGGCGTCTCGCATTCCATTGGCACTGTTTTCACCGCGCCAGAGTTATCCGATATGTCAGCCTCGGCATTTGACATTTGTTAAGTACCTCCTTACACCCGATCCTATAGGTTAACCACCTGAAACCGCTCATGGAAGGACCGGCGCGATGCGCGAAGTCATGACCAAGAGCATGGCCCGCAATATTTTCTATGGCGGATCCTTGTTCTTTATACTCATCTTTATAGGTCTGGCTTGGAACAGCCATAACTATGTCGTAAACACCTCAACCGCCGACGCGCCTCTCACTGACAGCGTCGTCGCCGGCAAGCATATCTGGGAGATCAAAGGCTGCATCGACTGTCATACCATTCTTGGTGAGGGTGCCTATTTCGCCCCCGAACTTGGCAATGTGATGAAGCGTTGGGGCGTTCAAGACGATCCTCAAGGTGCGTTTGACGCCCTGAAGGGCTGGATGGATGCAATGCCCACCGGCATCGAGGGGCGCCGCCAGATGCCGCAATTCAACCTTTCCGACGAAGACTATCGCAACCTTGCCGATTTCCTGCTGTGGACCAACAAGATCCGCACACAGAATTGGCCACCGAATGATGCGGGTTGAAGGGGAAAACCATGAAATATCAAACACAAAAAATCGCACTAGCCTATTTCAGCGTTGCCATGGCGCTGTTTGCGGTGCAGGTCAGCATCGGGCTGATCATGGGTTGGGTCTATGTCGCCCCGAACTTCCTGTCCGAAATCATGCCCTTCAACATCCTTCGCATGCTGCACACAAACAGCCTGATCGTCTGGCTGCTTCTGGGCTTTTTCGGCGCCGCCTATTTCCTGATACCCGAGGAATCCGAGCGCGAAATCTACTCGCCCAAACTGGCCTATCTGCAATTGGCGATCCTTGTTCTGGGCACCGCCGGGGTGGTTGTCACCTATTCCTTCAACCTGTTTGAAGGCAATTTCCTGCTGGGAAAGGAAGGCCGCGAGTTCCTTGAACAGCCAAAATGGGTCAAAGTCGGCATTGTCGTCGCCGCCCTGATCTTTCTTTACAACGTCACGATGACGGTGCTTGCCGGCAAGAAAACCGCCATCACCAACATCCTTTTGTTGGGGTTGTGGGGGCTGGCGCTGCTGTTCCTCTTTGCCTTTTACAACCCTGGCAACCTTGCGCTCGACAAGCAGTATTGGTGGTTCGTTGTCCACCTTTGGGTTGAAGGCGTGTGGGAACTGATCATGGCTGCGATCTTGGCCTATCTGATGCTGAAACTCACCGGAGTTGACCGCGAGATCGTTGAGAAATGGCTTTATGTCATCGTTGCGTCGGCGCTATTTTCGGGCATCCTCGGGACCGGGCACCATTACTTCTGGATCGGACTGCCGGGATATTGGCAGTGGATCGGCTCGATCTTCTCCAGCCTTGAAATCGTGCCGTTCTTTGCGATGATGTCCTTCGCCTTCATCATGGTGTGGAAAGGTCGTCGCGATCACCCGAACAAGGCGGCGTTGCTGTGGAGCCTTGGCTGCGCAGTGCTGGCCTTCTTTGGCGCGGGCGTCTGGGGTTTTCTGCACACGCTGCACGGGGTCAATTACTACACCCACGGCACCCAGATCACCGCAGCCCATGGTCACCTTGCTTTCTACGGGGCCTATGTCTGCGTCAATCTGGCAATCATCACCTATGCCATGCCGATCCTGCGCAAGCGTGATCCGTTCAACCAGGTGCTGAACATGGCGTCGTTCTGGTTGATGTCTTCGGGCATGGTGTTCATGACCGTGACGTTGACATTTGCCGGTGCACTGCAAACCCATCTGCAACGCGTGAATGGTGAGGCCTATATGGATGTGCAGGATCAGCTTTGGCTGTTCTACGCCATGCGCTTTGGCTCGGGCGTGGCGGTGGTGTTGGGGGCGATCCTGTTCATCTACTCGGTCATGGTGCCGCGCCGCGAATTCGTGACACCCGGCCCGCTGGAGCGTGACCGTATCGAGCATGACCCCGACCATGTGGCTGCGAAGTGATGCAGATGGATGGTTCCAAAAATCTGAAGGGGGGGGCTGCGGCCCCCTTCTACCTGCCGCAGGGCGATGAATGCAAAGTGTTCCGCGCCGCCTATGACAACCGCCTGCCGGTGCTGCTCAAAGGCCCCACCGGCTGCGGCAAGACCCGTTTTGTTGCCCATATGGCGGCCGAACTGGGCCGCCCGCTCTATACCGTCGCCTGCCATGATGACCTTTCCGCCGCCGACCTGATCGGCCGTTACCTCTTGAAAGGCGGCGAGACGATCTGGGTCGATGGCCCCCTTACCCGCGCCGTGCGCGAGGGCGCGATCTGCTATCTTGACGAGGTGGTCGAGGCCCGCAAGGATGTGACCGTGGTGCTGCACCCGCTTACCGACGATCGCCGCATCCTGCCGATCGACCGCACTTCCGAAGAGCTGCAGGCAGCCCCCGGTTTCATGCTGGTCGCCTCCTATAACCCCGGCTATCAGAATATCCTGAAAACCCTGAAACCTTCGACCCGGCAGCGCTTCATCAGCCTTGAGTTCGGCTTTCCACCGCCTTCGCAGGAAATCCCGGTCGTGGCCCATGAATCGGGCCTGTCCGAAGACCGGGTGCAGCCCCTTGTGCGACTTGCCAACAAGCTGCGCGCGATGAAGGGGCAGGATCTGGAGGAAGGCGTTTCTACCCGTCTGGTGATCTACGCCGCCACCCTGATCGCCCAAGGCATGTCTACCGACCGCGCCATCCTTGCCGCTATGATCGAACCGCTGACCGATGATCCCGACACCAAACGCGGGTTGCTCGATCTCGTCGCCGCAGTTTTCGGCTAAGTCATGGCAACGCTCGACCTAGAACCCTGGGAGCCCGAAGAGACCATTGGCAAGCTCTGGCACGCCTATGCCAGCAGGCTTGATCCCAGCCCGAGCCATGATGCCGCCCGCGTTGATCTGGCTGAGATCGGTGGGCGGCTTGCGGTGCTGTTTCGCGGCCTTGGCGGCAGCCCGACGGTTGAACTCAGATCCATCAGCGACGAGATTTCCAACCACCGCCTGTCGCTGCGCCGCTTTCTTGGTTCATCCTCTGAATCCACTCCCCGCGCCCTGTTTGATGGTGAGACGCTGCGCTTGCCGCACTCACTCGCCCTCTTCCCCGCGCGCGAGGCCAACGCCGGGCTTTATATCTGGCTCGCCGCCTCCGCCGCCCACGCACCTGCGCATGACCCGCAGTTTGATCCGCTCTGCGCCGATCTGGCCAGCCTGCACGCCGCCGTTGTGATGACCGCCCGCACCTTGGCCGAGGCCCCCGGCCTGCGCGCGCTTTACGCTGATCTCAGCCAAGCCACCCTCGCCACCCGCCAAACCGCCCTGCTGCCAGAGGCAGAGGCCACGGTTGAGGCGTGCATCCGCGCGCTTTTGGGCTCAACCGCCCCGCTTTCGCCCAAAGCCGCCCGCATGTTCACTTCCCTGCATTCCGGCGATTTTTCCGCCTACGTCGTCCCGCGCCGCTACCGCCCGTTCCGCCCGGTCGCGCTTTGGCCCGACCTGCGCGCCACCGGGTCTTCGCACAACACCGCCGTTGAAACCCGCGCCACCGAAGGCACTCCCGAGGAGGGCGAAGGCAGCAAAACCCACCGCGCCAAACGCCGCGCCGCCGATCAGGTTGACCGCAACGACAGCTTCATCTTGCATAAGTTCGAGGCGCTGTTGTCTTGGGCGGAGTTTCTCAATCTCAACCGCCGGGTCGAGGATGACGACACCGACGACGCCAAGAAGGCCGCCGAGGATGTTGATGAAATCAACCTCGGCCAGATTTCCAAGGCCCCGGCCACCCGATTGAAACTCCACCTTGATCTCGCCCCCGAAGACGTTGATCGCGAAGCGCTTTCCGGCGTGCAGACCTATCCCGAATGGGATGTGCGCACCGGTGCCTATCTGCCGCATCATGTCCGGGTGCTGACCTCTGATATCGCCCCCGCCGACAGTATCCCGTTCGAGGCCGACCCACGCGCCGCCGCGCGCATCCGTGCCGTCAAACGTCAGTTCGAAGCGTTGCGCCCCGCCCGCATCTCGACCTCGGGTCACCCTGACGGTGACGAGTTGGACACCGACCGCGCGGTGCGCGCGCAGGTCGATTTCCTCGCCACCGGTCAGGGTGACGACCGCATCTGGCGGCAAACCCGACCGCAAAAGCGCGATCTTGCGGTGTCGATCCTGCTCGATGTGTCGCGCTCCACCGAATCCGCTGTCCCCGGCCACGGTCACGCGGGGCGTTCGGTGATCGACATCGAACGCGAAGCGCTGGCCGCCCTCTCATGGGGCCTTTCAGCTTGTGGAGATGATTTCGCCATTCACGCCTTTTCCAGCCTCAAACGCGACCGCGTTTATATCCAATGCGCCAAACGCTTTGGCGAGCCGATGTCGCAAACCGTCGAGCAGCGCATTGCGGCCCTCAAACCCGGCTTTTATACCCGTCTTGGTGCCGCCATCCGCCACGCGAGCGTGGGTCTTTCCGAACAGGCCCGCAAGCGCCGCCTCTTGCTGGTCATCACCGACGGCAAGCCCAACGATCTGGATCATTACGAAGGCCGCCACGGTATCGAAGATAGCCACAAGGCGGTTCAAGAGGCCCGCCGCATGGGCCACGCGGTGTTCGGCATCACGGTAGACCGCGACGGCAAAAGCTGGTTTCCCCGCATATTCGGCCAAGGTGGTTTCGCATTGATCCCCCACCCCGAAAAGCTGACCCAGGCCCTGCCCGAGATTTACCGCCAACTGGTGGGCGCATGAGCGATATTGACCAACCCTCGGCCTTTGATGATCTGCCCGGCGATCTGATGATGTGGGTCTTGATCGTGTCGGAACTGCTGGTCTTTGGCGCCGGGCTTGCCGCCTTTCTGGCGGTGCGCATCACCGATCCTGCGGGCTTTGCCGAGGCGCAAACCCACTTGCACCGCGCTGCCGCAGGGGTCAACACGCTGGTTCTGGTCACCTCGGGTTGGCTGGCAGCAATGTCCCATCGCGCCTCCCTCGCCGGCCAAATCCGCCGCACCCGCCTTCTGCTCTTGGGTGCCGCGGCCCTGGGTGGCGTTTTTCTTGCCATCAAATTCCACGAATACGCCGATGCCGCAGCGCAGGGGTTCAGCACCGAGTCCGGGGCGTTCTTCACCTTCTACTACCTGCTGACCGGCTTTCATGCCGCCCATGTCGCGGCGGGAATGCTGCTGTTTGGCCTGATTGCCTTTCGCCCCAACCCGCGCTCGGTGCAAGCCGTGACGATGTTCTGGCATATGGTCGATCTGGTCTGGGTGCTGCTGTTCCCGGTCATTTACCTGTTGAGATGAGTATGGAAACCCGCGCCTGGATCGCCCTTCTGGCTCTTTCGGCCATCACCACCACGCTGGCGGTGGTGCAACCCGCCCTGACGGGATGGGCCATTGCGGCCAGTAGTTCGCTGCTGCTGGTGCTGGCCTGGCTGAAGGCCCGCGTCATCCTTGCGCGCTATCTGGGGCTTGCCGCAGCACCCGACTGGCTGCGCGGCTTCAATCTGGTGCTGGCGCTATATGCCATCCTCTTGCTGGCACTGACCCTTGCGGCCTAGAGCCTCGGTCTATAGCGCATTGCGTTCAATCAGAGACATGTATTCACCTCGCAACCCGAGGCAGCGATTGCCTTTGCAAACGCGTTCGGGTTGCGAGGTGAATTCAATTTAACGCAACGCGCTCTAAGATCTTGCAAGCTGGCCAAGACGTGGCCCCGCATGTCTGAAAAACATCATGTAGGATTCGCAAAAATAGTTCTGGCCCGGTTCGCCATCGCGTGAGGTCAGGATGCGGTGTTTCGGGCAGCCACCGTTGCAGGCCGAGAGAAACTGACAATTGCGGCATTGCGCCGTCAACGTCTCCGCCTTGTCTTGGCCGAAATCATGGGCACGGTCCGACCAGACCAATTCGCGCAGCGGCTTGTCCATGATGTTTCCCAGCCGATACTCTGGATAAACAAAGTGGTCGCAGGCATAAACATCACCGTTATGTTCGAGCGCAAGTGCTGTGCCACAGGTTTCGGCAAATATGCACAGCGAGGACCGCCATCCTGCCCAATGCCTGATCTGACTTTCAAAAAGCTGCACAAACACCCGGCCCACATCCTGCCGGAACCAGATGTCGAAGATGTCACACAGGAACTTGCCATAGGCCTTGGGGGTCACGCTCCACTCCGTCAG
>JAGPBG010000217.1 GCA_018063485.1 Cypionkella sp. | reverse complement strand
AGACCAACACCGAAGGCCCCATGATTGGATAAGTCGCACCAACGGTGCAAGTCTGCGCCTCGGGTTTGGCGGTATCAAGCATCTTGCGCCACCCCGCGGCGGTATCGGGCAGGCGCACTGTTACCTCGCCGCCCGCATTTATCACCACAAAAAGCGCATCCTCACCGCCATCGGCCAGCCGCAACTCGACGCCAAAGCACTGAAACCCCGGATCTTGCCAATCTTGCGGCAAAGGCACCGTGCCATCCGCCTTGCGCCAGATCACATCGCGCAAGCCATCCCTGCGCACTTGCGCGTGCAAAAAGGTCTTTTGGCGCAACACCGGATGTGCCTTTCGCAACGCAATCAGCCCTTTTACGAACGCCAACAGCCCCGCATCCGCCTGCGCCCAGGCAATCCAATTGATCGCATTATCCTGCGCATAGGCGTTGTTGTTGCCGCCTTGAGAATGACCGATCTCATCGCCTGCCAGCAGCATCGGCACGCCCTGCGACAGCATCAAGGCCGAAAGCAGATTGCGCTTGCGCAGCGCCCGTGCGGCCACAATCCCCGGTTCGTGCGAAGGCCCCTCCACTCCCAGATTGTCGGAATGGTTGTCATCATGGCCATCACGGTTGGCCTCGCCATTGGCCCAATTGTTCTTGACCGAATAGCTGACCAGATCTTGCAGGGTGAATCCGTCATGCGAGGTGACAAAATTGATCGAAGCCGTCGCCGCGCGCCGGTCATGGTCAAACCGGTCCGCTGATCCCAAAAGCCTGCGCGACAGGTCCGCTGCCATCGCGGCATCGCCACGCCAGAACTTTCGCACCCCGTCGCGAAACCTGTCATTCCATTCCGAAAACGGCGCTGGAAACGCCCCCAACTGATAGCCCCCCGGCCCCAGATCCCAAGGCTCGGCGATCAGCTTTACCCCCGCCAGCACCGGGTCTTGCCGGATGGCATCCATGAACCCGCCCTGCGGATCAAAGCCCTGCGCCTCACGCCCCAGCACCGGTGCCAGATCAAAGCGAAAGCCGTCGACATGCACGACTTCAACCCAATAACGCAGCGAATCCATCACCATCCGCAGCACCGCCGGATGGGTCAAATCGAGCGTATTGCCGGTGCCCGCATCATTGGCATAGTGCCGTCCGCCATGAACAGTGCGGTAATAGCTGGCGTTATCAAGCCCGCGAAATGCCAGCGTCGGCCCCCATTCATCGCCCTCGCCCGAATGATTGTAAACCACATCCAGCAACACCTCGATCCCGGCCTTGTGCAGCGCCTTCACCATCGCCTGCATCTCGGCCAGGGGGGCCGCGCCGCCATAGCGCGGCTCGGGCGCGAAAAACCCTATCGTATTGTAGCCCCAGTGGTTTTTCAGCCCGCGCGCCACCAGAAACCGATCGTCAAAGAACGCCTGCACCGGCAGCAATTGTACCGCCGTCACCCCCAGCCCTTGCAGATGCGCAATCATCGCCGGATGGGCCAACCCTGCATAGCTGCCGCGCAAAGGTGCTGGCACCTCGGGGTGCAACTGCGTCAGCGCCTTGACATGCGCCTCATAGATCACGGTTTGCGCCATCGGTGTTTGCGGTGGTGTATCATCGCCCCAATCGAAGCCCGTGTCCATCACCACGGATTTCGGCATGGCAAAGGAACTGTCGCGGGTATCAAACGAAAGATCACCCCGCGCGCCGCCCACCTTGTAGCCCATCAACGCATCCGACCAGCGCAGCCGCCCCACCAGCCCCTTGCCATAAGGGTCCAGCAGCAATTTGTGCGGGTTGAACCGATGCCCCTCCTCGGGCGCATAGGGGCCATCGACGCGAAAGCCATAAGCCGCCCCTGCTGTCAGCCCGCCGATATGGATATGCCAGACATCGCCCTCGCGTTGGCTCATCGCAAACCGCGCCAATTCCCGCCGCCCGTTGGGGGCGAACAGGCACAGATCTACCGCCGTCGCATTGGCCGAAAACAGCGCGAAATTCACCCCCCCCTCGACCAGAGTGGCCCCCATTGGCAAGGGCCGCCCCGCTGATGCCCTCAATGCGGCGATATTCACCGGCGCACCCCTTCATAAAGTGCCGCATAGGCCTGCGCACTGGTCTGCCACCCGACCGGCTGCGCCATCGCGGCTTTTTGCATCTGCGCCCAAACCGGTCGCCGGGCATAAAGCGCCAGCAACTTTTGCAATGCCTGCTCCAGCGCCAGCACATCCACCGGATGAAACACAATCCCCGTCGCCGCCCCCACAGCAAGCGCCGCCGGGCTGGCCTCAATCACCGTATCCCAAAGCCCGCCCACCGCCGACACCACTGGCAGCGTGCCATAGCGCAGCCCATACATCTGCGTCAGCCCGCAAGGCTCGAACCGGCTGGGCACCAGAACCGCATCGGCCCCGGCAAAAAGCCGGTGGCTCAACGCCTCATCATAGCCGATCCGTACCGCCACCCGCCCCGGATGGGCGGCGGCAAGGCCCAGCATTGCCGCCTCCAGCCCCGCATCGCCAGACCCCAGCACGATCAACCCGCCGCCGCCCGCAATAAACCCAGCCGCCGCTGCCGCCACCAGATCAATCCCCTTCTGATCGGTCAACCGGCTGACCAGGATCGCCAGAGGCCCCGGCACCTCGATGCCGAACTCTGCTGAAATCGCCGCCCGATTCAAGGCCTTGCCCTTCATCGCCTTGGCCGAATAGGGCAACGGTTCCAGGTCGGGCGACCAGACCCCTTCATCCACCCCGTTCAAAATCCCGCTGACCACATCGGCGCGCGCTGCGATCACCCCTTCCAGCCCCATGCCAAACTCGGGCCGCATCAATTCAGCGGCATAATTCGGGGATACGGTGCTGATGCGGTCCGCGTTTACCAATCCGGCCTTCAGGCTTGAAATCCCGCCATAATACTCAAGGCTGCCTGAATGAAACTCGGCTGCGGGAAGCCGCAACTCCGCCAATATCGACGCCGGGGCCCAGCCCTGAAACGCAATGTTATGCACTGTTATCACCGTGCCCACGCCCGCCCCGCCATAGCGCGCATAGGCGGGCGCAAATCCCGCCTGCCAATCATGGCAATGCAAGACGTCAGGCCGCCAACCATCCGCCAGCCCCTCGCGCGCTATCTCTGCTGCCACCCAAGACAGCGCCGCAAAGCGTTGCGCATTGTCCGGCCATTCGCCATTGGCCCCGCCATAAGGCCCACCCTCGCGATCAAAAAGATGCGCAGCCTCCAGCACCAGCACCCGAACGCCCGCAACCTCTCCCGCCAGAACCCGCGCCAGCCCGCCAAAGACATCCGCCCGCTGCCAGACCAGCGGCCACCCCGCCACCAGCTTTTTCAAAGCCCGGTAACATGGCACCAACACCCGCATCTCCCAGCCCAAGGGCGCCAACGCCCCCGGCAAGGCCCCCACCACATCGGCCAACCCCCCGGTCTTGATCAAGGGCACACATTCCGACGCCACCGAAAGCACCCGACCACCGCTTTTCATCGCCAACCTCATCGTCTGGTTATTCCTCGGGGTTCTGGGGCAGACAGCCCCCGGCGGCCCCGCCCACCCGGCCTATCCAATCGCGCGCGCCCGCGCATCCAGCATGTCTTGCGTGATCAGCACAATCCCGCTCTCGGTTCGCCGGAACCACTTGGCATCCAGCACCGGGTCTTGCCCCACCACCAACCCCTCGGGAATGATAACGCCCCGATCCAAAACGCAATTCTTCAGCTCGGCCTTGCGGTTCACCACCACCTGCGGCAGCGCCACCACATATTCCAGACTGGAATAGCTATGCGTCCGACAGCCGGTAAACAGCAGCGAATTGCGCACCTCGGACCCCGAAACGATACAATCTCCCGACACCAGCGATGACACCGCCATCCCCCGCCGTTCGGCCTCGTCATGGATGAATTTCGCCGGAGGCAGGATCTCGGCATAGGTCCAGATCGGCCAGCTTTGATCATAAATATCCAGCTTTGGCACAAAATCCGTCAGATCAATGTTGGCCTGCCAAAAGGCATCAATGGTGCCGACATCGCGCCAATAAGGTTCGGTCTCCAACCCCGATTTCACGCAAGACTCGGCAAAACGATGCGCCACCGCCTTGCCGTGCTTCACGATCTGGGGGATCAGATCACTGCCGAAATCATGGCTGGAATTAGGATCCTCGGCATCCTTGATCAGCAGATCGCGCAAGAACGCCCAATCGAAAACATAAATCCCCATCGAGGCCAGGGCATTGCAAGGATCGCCCGGTATGCCCGGCGGATCGGCAGGCTTTTCCAGAAACGACGTCACCCGCATTTCGGCGTCCACCGCCATCACGCCAAAGGCCACCGCCTCCATCCGCGGCACCGTCAGACAGCCGATGGTCACATCCGCCCCCTGCTCGACGTGCTGGCGCAGCATCACTTCATAATCCATCTTGTAAATGTGATCGCCCGCCAGCACGACGATATATTTCACATCATAGGAATCAACGATATCAATGTTTTGCGTCACGGCATCAGCGGTGCCCAGATACCATTTGTTTTCCGCCACCCGCTGACTTGCGGGTAGGATGTCCAGATATTCATTGCGCTCGGCCCGGAAAAACCCCCAGCCGCGCTGCATGTGCCGGATCAGACTATGCGCTTTGTACTGGGTTGCAATCGCCATCTTGCGGATGCCCGAGTTCAACGCATTCGATAGCGCAAAGTCGATGATCCGGGTCTTGCCGCCGAAGTAAACCGCAGGTTTCGCCCGCCGGTCTGTCAGCTCTTTCAGCCGAGAGCCGCGCCCCCCGGCCAGCACAAAGGCCATCGCCTGCG
>JAGPBG010000216.1 GCA_018063485.1 Cypionkella sp. | reverse complement strand
GCCGTGAACCCAAAGCGTTTCATTGTCAGCGGCAGGGTGATCTGATCGAGCCAGGGCCGCTTGTTCGACACTTTGGCCCGCCAATCAAATTCGCGCGCCGTGGCCCGCCACATGCCGCCGAAATTGCGCCCCTCAATCCGGTCGGCCTCACAAATCGCGACCATTCCGGCGTTGAAATACGGTGGAAACTCCAGCCTGCGGCCGCGCAACAGGCGGATGCGTTCGGTTGGCATTGGCAAGTCGAAATAGTCATAGGCCGTTTGCCATTTCGCCAGATCCTTGCCCCATGAGGCAATGCCCTCGGGCACCACAGAAACCTGCATCGGGCCGGGCAGGTCATCAACCAAGATCGGGGTCAGTGCCGCCATGTCGGTATCGAGAAACATTGACCAGCGGGTTTCGCGTGGTTCTGCCAGCGACAGAATCTTATTGCCGTGGGGATAGGGCTGTTTCCACTGCTTTTCCTGCGCTTTAACCGGGCGGAGTTGCACGCCGCAAAGGGTCAGGAAATCTTGCACCAGCGGATCAAGGGCATTTCCCCCCGGCAGATAGGCGATGATATCGGCGTTTGGATGGTGGCGGCGCAAACTATCGGCAAGGATCAGGCTTTGGGTTTGCAGCCGCTCACCCTCGATCACGAAAACAAAGCTGAGATCGCCTGGGGCAAGGTCGGTCATTGCGACATCTCATAGCGCTGCAAGGCGGTTTCGCCGCGAATTTCACGATCGGCTATTTCATGGGCGATTTCAACGGGATCAGCTTCGGGCCAAGCCTTGCCGGCAATCATTTCCGCCGCTGCGAGTGCAGACCCGACAGCAGGAAAATCCAGTAGCGCGTGGGTTTCGCGCTTTACCACACGGCGCCCTGCCGCGAACCAATAGGCGCGGATCGCCTCGATTTGCAAAGGTTCGATCCCGGCGAAATGGCGGAACTGGCGGGTGTAATCGTCGATGTTCTGCGACGGGCCACGGTTGATGATAGCCACTTTTGCATCAGGGCGCAGCACCATCGCCGCCAGATGCAGCGCCGATCCATCCAGCGCCACAATCGACTTTGCCGCCTTGTATTTCGCGATCTGCACCGAGATTTTATGATCCTGCGGGTGGAAAACCTCATAGCCTTCGGCCTGCATAAGCGCCTCGATCTGGCGTTCCAGCAGAACCGAGCCGCGCTTGGTATTCAGGCCAGACCGCGAGATATAAAGCCTCTCGGCCCCATTGGCAGCAATATCCGCCCCCAGAAACCGGCGCATGAAATCGCGGTATTGCGGGCGACCAGCCGACAGATCGCCAATGCCAAAGCCCTGTTCGGGAATAACCAATTCTTCAATCCGGGTGGCATTTTGCGGAGCAACTAGGTTCAGATCTCCCCAGCCCAATGCCCTGAAAAATCTATCATAATGCCGGGTCTGCTTGGCCGGGTGGCCAAGCGCATTCTTTGGCAGCCAAACCACGCCATCAAAGCCCTCGGCATGATCCAGCGCCCAAAGCCTACCCGTGCTTTCGCACAGGAAATGCCCGAAATGCGAATAGGCCATTCCGCCGTAAAGGTAGCGCCCCTTCAGCCTGTCCACAGGTGCCGCTGGATCATATTCGGGGCGAATGGTCAGCGGGTCGGCATCAAAACGCAGGCAATCGCCCTGTGGCAGATGGGTGCCAGTGGCATCAAACAACCCGGCAGAACGCTTGGCGCCCGAAGGCTCGTTGCTGCCCCAAGGCACCAAAAGCACATCGTGAAATATGCCCAAATCTTGCGACATGGGAATCATGCTGGGGGCGATGGGGTTAATGCTGCTCACGGCCAATTTCGTTTCTGGCTTCTGTTGCCTGTCCATATCACAGCCCCCCGCTCCATTGCCACGGCGACGGGGCAAACCGCCGCCTTTGGCAACAGCATTGCGGCATTGCGGCAACTTTGGCCCAAGGACTCAGCCCTGCACGATAACATCACGCTCTACTCCGGCAAGATCGGCAGTATTGTCAATTTCAATGAACGACAGCCCGGCCTGGATCAGCACCCTGTTGCCCTCGACACTGAATCTCGGCGGGGTTGGCCAGTCAGACAGCACAATCTTGTCACCCTTGCGCCAATGGGTGATCCGCAATACCCCACCCCAAGCGACGTGATAGGTGACATGCCCTCCGCCCGAGGTGATCTCATTTTCACCGGGGCCGACGAAAAACTGATCATCGCCACTCTCGGAAATCACCCGGTTACGGCCCGGCCCCGTATGGATCACCGAGGCATTTTCGCCGTCGTGGATCAGATCATTGCCCGGCCCGCCGTAGATGGTGTTGTGCCCCGCGCCACCGTAAATCTCATCATCACCCGGCCCGCCATCCAGCGTATCGCGGCCATTGCCACCGCGAAGTGTATCATTGCCCGCTCCACCGTAAAAAGCGTGATCATCCTTGCGGCGCGTCGAAACAGCGATCATCAGATCATCACCCGCGCCGCCATGAAATTCGGCTCCCGCATAGACCGGCCCTGCCAGCACATCACCCTTGTTCGAGCCGGTCACATGCGCCCCAACACGTTCTGATGCCTCGAATTCGAGCGCGGTCTCGGGATGCGCCACGATATGCACAGCCTTGCCTACCGAGGTATCGGCCTCATTGCGCGCCACCACCGTGGCCATTTTCACCACATCAATTCCGGGCGGTACGCGCAGAGTGTAACCATCTGGCCCCGCGAGATAAAACAGCGTGTCGCGAGTTTCGCCGATGGGGCGGTCAATCGCCTCGGCCGCCTCTCCATAAGCCCAGAATTGTGCATCGCCAAAGCCGCCTTTCAGCGCCACCATCCCATCCATTGCCATCATCGCGTGGATACCGGTCTCGGGCCGCTCCATCCCGCGCAGATCAAGGCCAAGATCGGCCCCCGCGCGCACCAACTCGTCGCGCAACGCCTGCGTCTCGGGGCAGCCGATGATATTTGTGGTTTCCCCCGGATCGGCGACCACATCATAGATATGTTCCTCGCCATTGGGATAGCGGAAGTAGCGCAGATGGCTTAACCCCTCCACCGACGGGCGCACCGAAAGCGTTCCAAAAACGGCTGTAAGCGGTGATTTCGCGCGATCATATTCCCCGAATTCGGGCGCGATCAGCGGTAATAGTGATTGCCCTGAAACCCAGTCAGCGCGCGGCGGCAGGCCTGCCAAATCCATGATGGTTTTCGGAACATTGTGCAGCGAAACCGGCAATTCAACCACAGCAGGTGTCATCCCCGCGTGCCATATCCCCAAAGGCACATGGGCGGCGCTGTCCCATTGGCTCATCTTGTGGAAACTGTCATGAGTGCCAAGGTTGAAACCATTGTCCGACAAGAGCAGCACCGTGGTATTGCCGCCAAAGGCTGAGGCACGCAGCGCAGCCATAAAGCGCCCGATCTCGTGATCGACATGCGAGCAGGCCGCGAAATAGCCGCGCACCACTTGCCGCCAGCCGTCCACACCCGCGCGCTCGGGGATAAACGGCCCGTTGACAATATAGGCCAGCTCATACACCGCCATGCCCGGCTGCGGCCCGGTAAAATCATCAGGATGCGCAGAGGCAGGCCAGACAATCGCCGCCGGGTCGTACATCTGATAAAACCGGTCAGGGCAGACCAGATTATAGTGCGGATGCTTGAAGCCCAATTGGATCAGATGGCGGCGCGCAGGATCGGCGCGGCCCAGATAGTCGATGGCATTTTGCGCAACCATATGGTCATAAAACGCCGGATCAGCCGAACCATCGTCATTCGGGCCATTCACCCCCGCCACCCCCGGCCCGGTTGCCAGATATTCCTGCATCCCGCCGCGCTTGCCAACATCGCGCGCCAGCACATCTTCGTGAAACAGCACGCGGCGGTAGTCCTCGGGCATCGGGCGATAGTTGGCATCGGTCTTGCCGGTGGTGAAATTGCGAAAGCCCGCACGGCGCAAATCATAGGCCCATGAGGCCGTAGGCGGCAGCACATCCCGCCAGAACCGGTTCAAATCAACCAACCCGGTGCGAAACGGCGACAACCCGGTGGCAAGTTCGGCGCGACAGGGGGCGCATAGCGGGATCGTTGCATAAGCATTGGCAAAGCGGGTGCCCTCGGCCATCAGCCGATCAATATTCGGGGTCTTTATCGTCACCCCAAAGGCATCGCGCCATTTGAAAATGTCGATCATGTCATCAATCCAGATGACACAGATATTGCCCTGCCGTGCGAATTCCGGGCTAAATGCACCTGCTTTGACCGTCTTACGTTTGCCCGCCATTGCGCACCCTTTCCTGCCATAGCGCCTGCGCCGCATCGGGCGCGCGGGCAAATCCCCCGGCCAGCACATCTTGTCCCGGCCAGATCAGCACATCCGACAGGGCAAAACTGCCAAGTTTGTTGTACAATGGGCGACTGTAGCCACGGCAACCAAGCATCAGTTTCAACGCCGCTTTCGGCAAGTGACAATCGGTCGAGATTGCCGCCATGCGGTTTACCGCCAGCCGCACCTTGGCCCGATCTGATGAAAACACCATCAGCACCGTCTTGCGCGGATCAGCGATCGAGACCAGTGGCCCGCCCTCACGATGGCCAAAGCGTAGAAACCCGCTTTCGGCGGCCAAATAGGAGTATGCGCTATCACCCTCGGCTTGCAGGCTGAATAGCGACAGCGCATCGCGTTTGGCATCACCGGTGTAGATCATGCCGATAGAGAACGGCGCGTCTGGCAGTTGCCCGTCAATCATCAGCCCACCATGGCTTTGCGCACGAAACAGCACTTGCCCAAGGATGCTATCGCGCGGCGTGCCCTCTTTATTGAACTCCATCGGCGCGGCGCGCAAATGCTCAGCGCCCATC
>JAGPBG010000215.1 GCA_018063485.1 Cypionkella sp. | reverse complement strand
GATGTTATGTGGTAATATAAGCATCTGTATATGGGTGACGCTTGAGATTAATTTTCTGACCGGGCTTTTTCGCGGAATGCTGCAGTTTTTACGGTAGGGGTAAATAAATTGAGATCATTGATTCCGCAGTTTTTGGGGATGAGTCGGCCCAAGAAACGGGCTGTCCAGCTTTTGGCCGACAGCCTGATCCTTTTCACCGTGTTCATGGTGTCAATGTGGCTGCGGCTGGATCGCACATGGTTTTTGGATGAGCCCCGGTTCTGGGGTGCCATGTTGATTGTCATTCCGCTGTCTCTTGCGGTGTTTGTCAAGTTGGGTTTTTATCGGGCCGTGGTGCGCTACATCGCTGGCCGGGCGCTTGGCGTGATTTTCCTGGGCGCTTTGGCGTCGGGAATTTTCCTTAGCTTGGTATCATGGGCAATGGCGCTTCCGGTTCCGCGCTCGGTGCCGTTAATCTATACAGTGCTGACATTCCTGTGCATCGGTGGTGTGCGCTTTGTTTTCCGTGAAATGGTTGCAGTTGGCCAGGATCGTCGCAACGAGCGCGTTGCCATCTACGGGGCAGGTGCGTCGGGGCGGCAATTGTTGCAAAGCCTGCGCCAAAGCACCCAGTATTCTCCCATCGCCTTTCTGGACGACGCCCTCGATGCCCAGGGTACGCATGTTGGCGGATTGCATGTCTATGCTCCCTCCATGATTGACACCCTGATTTCCAAGAAACGCGTCAGCACGGTGCTGCTGGCTGTGCCATCGACCAGTCCGGCGCGACGGTCCGAGATACTCCGCACATTGGAGAAATTGCCGGTCAAGCTGCGCACCGTTCCTGGGTTGGAAGATGTCATGGCGGGACGCGGCGGTGAAAGCGATCTCACCGAAGTGAAGATCGAAGATCTTTTGGGCCGCGATCCCGTGCCGCCCATACCAGAATTGCTTGGGGCCAACACATTATCCAAAGTGGTGATGGTCACAGGGGCCGGCGGCTCGATCGGCAGTGAACTTTGCCGTCAAATTCTGGCACAGCGCCCTGTCAGGCTGGTGCTTTTCGAGCAATCGGAACTGGCACTTTACAGTATTGATCAAGAATTGACGGCGACGGCGCAGGCTCTCGGGATTGACGCGCCGATTATCACGCCAATTCTTGGCTCGGTGCAATCGCAAAGCCAGCTCGAGCGGGTGATCCGCAGGTTCAAGGTTCAAACGATCTACCACGCCGCCGCCTATAAACATGTCCCGATGGTTGAGCAAAATGTCGTCGCGGGGCTTCAGAACAATGTGTTTGGCACGCTTGCATCTGTGCGTGCTGCGCTGGCTTGCGGGGTTGAGGCCTTCATCTTGGTTTCCACGGACAAGGCAGTGCGCCCAACCAATTTCATGGGGGCGTCCAAGCGACTTGCGGAGTTGATCTGTCAGGCCCAGGCGCAACTGCCTGCGGCGCACACAAAGATCTCGATGGTGCGCTTTGGCAACGTGCTTGGCTCGTCCGGCTCGGTGATCCCACTGTTCAAGAAACAGTTGCGGCTCGGTGGCCCGTTGACCGTCACACATGCAGATATCACCCGCTACTTCATGACGATACCTGAAGCTGCGCAGTTGGTGCTGCAAGCCGGGGCGATTGCCAAGGGCGGTGAGGTCTTTGTTCTCGACATGGGGGAGCCGGTGAAGATTGTGGAATTGGCGGCTCAAATGGCACGGTTGCATGGCCTTCGCCCGGTGCTCTGTGCTGATGACACCGCTCCGACCGTGAAGCCCGGAGAAATTGCCGTGGTGATCAATGGGCTGCGGCCGGGAGAAAAACTCTATGAAGAGTTGTTGATCGGCAATGATCCGCAGCCGACCTGCCATCCACGCATTCTGTCGGCAAAGGAACGCTGCCTTCCTGAAGCGATTCTGCAAGATCTGTTAGAACGGCTTGATAAGGCTTGTAAAGCCAATGATGTTGATGCAGCCCGCCGCATTTTGGAAGAGGCGCAGACGGATTTCAATTGGAAGGGGCCTTCGGTTGATCTGCTTGGGCGCGATGATGCTTCGCTTCCCGTTGTCGATGCCCCGCTTGGGCGAGATGATGCTTCGCTTCCCATCGACGATGCCCGGTTTTCCAGCCAGACGACGCTGGCAGATGTCGAAATGCACAGACGAGTGCAATGAGGCAACGGCCGTCAGCCGAAAAATCGGATGGAACGCAATGCGGCATGGTCAAATCAGGATTTATTTCCTATAAATTCGCCATGACCTGGGTCAGGGTGGTACATCAAATTCGGAGGTATTTAATGGCGTTTGTTGGTTTTCGCCCGACACGCATTCTGGGTGCGGTGTTTCTTGCCGTCTCAGCACCACTTCTCGCTGACGCTAAACCCACTTTGTCATTTGGCGGGGTGACCGGTCTGATTGATATGCCTACGGGTGAAAGCCAGAGCGACGGAGCATTCAGTGTTACCTCCTCTCATTTCGGACCGATCAGCCGAACCACGCTGTCATTTCAGATAACACCACGCCTGTCAGGCAGCTTTCGTTACACGGCGATCCGCAAATGGGATGTCCCCGGATCGAAACTGCCGACCAATTACGACCGCAGTTTCGATCTGCGGTATCAGGTATTCGAAGAAGGCAACTATACGCCGGGCGTTGTGGTGGGGTTGCAGGACATCATCGGTACAGGCGTGATGTCAGGTGAATATGTCGCGGCGACCAAGTCCTTCGGTGACCGCTTCAAGGTAACAGCCGGATTGGGCTGGGGGCGCTTCGGCAGTTACGGCGCAATCGGGGCCCCTTTTGGCGACCGGCCACCGGTCGATGTCGGCAAAGGCGGAAACATACGAACCGGTCAATGGTTCAAAGGGGATGTTGCACCCTTTGCCGGTGTCGAATGGCTGGTGAATGACAAACTGTCTCTCAAGGCTGAGTATTCCTCGGATGACTACACGCTTGAGGCGGGCAAAAAAGGCACCTTTGAACGCAAAAGCCCGTTCAATTTTGGCGTCGAATACCAACTGAACCGCTCTATTCGCCTTGGTGGGTACTATCTTTACGGATCTGAATTGGGCTTTAGCGCGCAAATTGTGCTTGATCCGAAAACCCGTCCAACGGGCGGTATCCTGGGGGCAGGCCCGGTGCCGATTGTCAGCCGTCCGGGTTCGGCCGCTGGCTGGTCGCAGCAATGGGTGAGTGACACTGCGACTGTTCCTTCGCTGCGCGGTGATCTGCAAAAGCGGCTTCGTGCCGACGGGATCGTGTTGGAGTCGCTGGCAGTTACCGCGACCACCGTGCAAATCCGTATCCGCAATACCAAACTCGACAATGGTGCCCAGGCCATTGGCCGCACCGCTCGTGCACTCGCTGCCAGCCTGCCCGCCTCGGTGGAAACCTTCACAATTGTTCCGGTTGACCACGGTATCCCACTGTCCGAAGTGGTGCTGCGCCGCAGTGACCTTGAAGAATTGGACCATGCCGGTGGGCAAGACGCGTTGATTCGTGCGCGTACGCTGATCCTGCCGGCCGAGAGCGGTTTGCCCGAAGGCACTGTGCTGAGCCAGGGCCTCTACCCGGCGTTTTCGTGGAACGTAGCCCCCTATGTCAAAGCCAGCCTGTTCGATCCACAAAATCCTTTGCGCGCCGATTTTGGGCTACGTCTTTCAGGAAAATATGACATTGCGCCGGGACTGGTTCTTTCCGGGGCCGTGACCAAGAAACTGGCCGGAAACCTGGATAAATCCCAGCGGGATTCAAACTCGATCCTGCCGCATGTCCGCAGCGACAGCAACAAATACGACGCCAATGGTGATCCGGCGATCGAAAACCTGACGCTGGCCTGGTACGCCAAGCCCGCGCCCAATCTCTACAGCCGCGTGACCCTTGGCTATCTGGAACCGATGTTCGGCGGCATTTCGGGTGAACTTTTGTGGAAGCGGGTGGACCGGCCCTATGCCTTGGGGGTCGAACTGAATTACGTCCAGCAACGCAATTTCGATCAGTTGTTCGGCTTCAAGGACTATTCTGTCGTGACCGGCCATATGTCGGGCTACTATGATTTTGGCAACGGCTTTCAGGCGCAACTGGATATCGGGCGCTATCTGGCAGGGGATTACGGCGCGACGCTGACAATTGATCGCGAATTCCCCAACGGCTGGAAGGTGGGTGCATTTGCGACTCTGACAGATGTGTCGTTTGATGATTTCGGCGAAGGCTCGTTCGACAAGGGCATTCGGATTGAAATTCCTTTCGCTTGGGCGCTTGGCCGTCCTACGCAAAAAACTACCGGTTTGGTTGTGCGGCCGATTCTGCGTGACGGTGGCGCGCGCTTGAATGTGGACGGGCGGCTTTATGATTTCGTGCGTGATTACCACTCGGATCGGCTTGACGATCAATGGGGAAGGTTCTGGAGATGATGTCCCGTCTGGCTTTGGTTTTGGCGCTGGCTAGCGGCGCTCTGTCAGGATGTGGCGGCAAGGCTGCCGCCCTCCTGGCGGTCCCGCTGCAAAAGGCATTGGGCCAGTCTGCCCCTGCTCCCGGAGCGGCCGCCGCCGTCAGGGGCCCGGTTCTGGTGGTATCGCTGCCCTCACAGGGCAGGGCGCTGCAACTTCATGTGCTGGACCGGGACGGGCCGGTGACCACCTGGGCAACGCAGGATGGTTTGCAGATCATGCTGCGGGACGGTATGCTGATCCAGACACGTGGTCTGGGTATGGATTTGATGTCGGCCACGGTGCCAGGTTTGGCCCAGATCGCCGCAATGTCCGAGCACAATCGCAGCCATTTCTACCTTGAAGGCAGTGATAAGCCCTTCCGTCGCGATTACACCTGTGTCGTTGACGCGGGGGCAGCCGACAAGAATTTGCCAAAGGCCCGGCATCTGGTGGAAACC
>JAGPBG010000213.1 GCA_018063485.1 Cypionkella sp. | reverse complement strand
GGCGATTTCGGCATCGCGCGATCTTCACCGGGAAATGGCTCTTCCCGCCCGCCGTTCAGAAAAAAGGTAACATGAGGATATTTCTCGGTTTCCGCCAACCGAAATTGCGTCAGCCCGTTTTTGGCCACCCATTCCCCAATGGTATTTGGGAGTGATCGCTTCGGATAAGCCGTCGCCATAAATGAATTATGCGCCGTCGAATATTCCACCATCCCGAGCAGCGCGCCCCAGGTCGCCCGCCCCGGCACCGCAAAGCCACAAAACCCCGGATCGGCCAGCGCCGCCATGATTTCACGGGCGCGATCGGATCGGAAATTCAGGCAGAAAAACCCGTCGCCATTCCTGGCACCGGTGTAGCCGCCAATCACCGAAGGGGCCAGAAACTCATCCGTCTCGCCCTTGGCATAAGAGGCCGCCACCGCCGCCCCCGGCGTTTCAAATGCCGCACCCTTGCCGAACATGATCGCATCATACGCCCGCTCCACCCGCTCCCAGCGCGTATCGCGGTCCATCGCCCAATAGCGCCCGATCACGGTGGCCACAGATGCGCCTTCAGGCAGTTGCACCAGCAACCGCGCCACGAACTCTGCTGCAGATGAAGGCGCCACATCCCGCCCGTCGGTGATCGCATGAAGCGCCACCGCAACCCCCTGCGCCACAATCGCCCGTGCTGCGGCAATCACATGCGTCAGATGCCCATGCACCCCGCCATCCGACACCACGCCCATCAGATGCGCCACGCCTCCCGTGGCCCGCAACTTTGCACAAAACGCCAAAAGCTGCGCGTTTTGGGCGAAAGTCCCGGCCTCGATCGCCAGATCAATCGCGCCCAGATCCATCGCCACCACCCGGCCCGCGCCGATATTGGTATGGCCCACCTCGGAATTGCCCATCTGCCCGGTGGGCAGGCCTACATCGGGGCCAAAGGTGGTGAGTGTGGCATGTGGACATTCTGCCCAGATCCTGTTGAAATTCGGCACATTTGCCTGGGCCGGGGCTGATACGGCGGGGTTGGGATTGATCCCCCAACCGTCAAGAATACACAAAACAACAGGCTTGCGGCTCATGTCAGCACCTTTCCCAGTTGCCCGCTTCTACCCCTGCCACACCATCAGGGCAACGCTTGACCTGTGGCCGTAGCCGTTTTCGAAAGACCCTGCCAGTTCCGTTTCGCCGGCTCTCATTTGCCGCCGGCTCCGCATCCCCCAGACAACATAAGAAACAACGGCCGTTGTGCCCTGTTTTGCATCCCTGACAGCGATAGATATCTGAGCGCTCCCCTTTCTCTTTGCTCATCGGCTTACTTAACATCGCAATGTCCCGCGATTTCACGACTGCTTTGTGATCCGGCTGGGTGATGATCAATGCCACCTGCGCCCGAGCCGCCCTGGCTGTCTTGCTTCCATCTCCCAAGGGGTTGATCGCAAACTGGTCTTTGGTCTGGTTCAGAGGCTATGCTTGACTGCCAGGGACATATCTGTTGTTTGATATTTTTAGTGAAACTAAACTTGACAGTGGCGGATTTTGCCTTTCAGTATAGCCGAACATCTTGCCAGAAAGGTCAAATGGCTATGGCGCAAAGGCGCAAAACGAAAGCCTTGATACCTGCCGATCTGCAAACACCCGCGCCGCCTGTCGCGCCATTGACTCTGGGAGAACGCATTCGACAAAGACGTAAAGTTATCGGGAAGACCATGCAACAGGTTGCAAACGAAATTGGTCTTACCGTTGGCTTCATTTCACAGATCGAGCGCAATATCTCGCTGCCATCCCTTGCTTCGCTGTGCAGCGTTGCGCGCGCGCTGGATGCGCCGGTTGATCTTTTCTTGCAAAACGCCCCAAGACGCACCCATGAAATCGTCAGCCATATTGGCGAGCGTTCGCTTTATCGCGTCGGCAATCCTGATCGTGTGTATGAGTTTCTCGAACGTGGCTTTCCAGACGCCAAACTGAATGCCTGTATCACCCATGTTCCGCCCGGCTTCGTCTCGGAAGTCATGGTCCACGAAGGCGAAGAGTTCCTTTATATTCTCAGCGGTGAAATGATCTATGATGTTGACGGCGTCACCTATCACCTGAAAACCGGTGATACGCTGCACTTTCAATCAGACCATCCTCACAGATCCCGCAACGAAGGCCCCATCCCGGCAACAGAGCTGTGGGTTGGCACCATGCGGCTTTTTCAGGAGTAGAAATGATCGACCAGACCACCGCCGCAAGGATCAATGATGCCATGGCCCGTGGCAGGGCCAATTTGCTGGATGAGTTGATCCACCTGTTTTGCGGCCTGCCCTCTGTCATGGATGCCACCTTGCTGGCCGTTTCGACCGATCAGACCATGGTGAAGCGTATTGGCAGCAGTAACGCGCGGATGTTCCCAAGCGGCAGCAACGAGCCGCTTAACCCTGCCGATCCATGGTGCCGCAAGATCATGGAAGAAAAACAGCCCGTGCTTGCCGATGGCAAAGCCGGTTTGGCGCATTACCTGACCGAGGCTGCCGCAATCGAAGCTGCCGGTTACGGGGCCAGTGGCTCATTTCCCATCATTATTGGCGGCCGAGTGGCAGGGACGATCAACATGCTGGCACCTGAGGGGTATTTTACCGAAGCTCGGATTGCGACGGTCAAGGCCTTGCTGCCCTATGCTGCGCTGATCTTCCTGTTTCCCGAAACTGATACAGCCTGATTTCCTGGCCAAGCTGCGCTTCGCAACCAAGGAAATCACAGCTTATAAAACAACCCGGAGCCAACCGGGGCAGGAACTCACTTTTCTTCATGGAGGATGGAATGCAACTGAAACGGCTCATTGCAACCGCAATACTCGGAGTGGCGCTATCCATGTCCGTTGCGGTGGCGAAAACCCCCAAGGACACACTTGTCGTGGCCGATGCCATTGATGATGTGATCACGCTTGATCCGCATGAGGTCAGCGAGATCGGTGGCGTATTGACCACCAATCAGGTCTATCAGCCTCTGGTCAGCTTTGACCCGAAAGACCCGTCGCAGATTATCGGCGTTTTGGCAAAAAGCTGGACGGTGGCCGAGGATGGTGTGACCTTCACCTTCCTGATGAACCGGGATGCCAAATTTGCATCCGGCAATCAAGTGACGGCACATGATGCGGAATATTCACTGCGCCGCATCGTAAAGATGAACTCACGTTCAGCGTTCATCATCACGCAGTTCGGCTTTACGCCGGAAAATGCGGATGAGTGGATCAAGGCTGCCGACGATGACACTCTGGTAGTGAAAATCGGCGAAGCCTATGCGCCAAGTTTCTTTCTCTATTGTCTGTCGTCCTATGTCGGCGCGATCGTCGATTCTGAAACGGTGAAGGCACATGAGGTGAATGGCGATTTCGGCAATGCCTGGCTGAAAGCCGAGAATTCCGCAGGGTCTGGTCCGTTTGTTCTGACCAAATGGGCGCCGAAAGAAAGCATCACGCTGACCCGCAACGATAATTTCTGGGGCACAATGCCGACACTGAAGCGCATCGTGCTGCGTCATGTCGCTGAAAGCGCTGCACAGCGTTTGTTGCTGGAAAAAGGCGACATCGACATCGCGAACAAACTGTCGCCCGATGACCATGATGCCCTGGCCGCAGATGCCGACATCACCACCTTGTCGGGGCTTTCGGGCACGATTTACTACATGGGCCTGAACACCCGGAACGGCTTGCTCGGCAATGAAAAATTCCGTGAGGCAATGAAATATCTGGTCGATTATCAAGGCATTGTCGACACGATCTCACGCGGAACGATGGAAGTTCACCAGACCATGATTCCGCGCGGCTTCCTGGGTGCGCTCGATTACAACCCCTACAAATATGATCTGGAAAAGGCCAAAGCACTGCTGGCCGAAGCTGGTGTGACGGGCGATACCACCTTCAACATGGTGGTGTGGAACTCTCCGCCCTATACGGATTTCGCACAGGCAATTCAGGCGACAATGGCTTCGGCAGGGATCACGCTGAACCTTGAAGTTGTTGATGGCAAACAATGGCTGACCCGTTATCGCAATTCGGATCTGGACATCTGGCTGGGCCTTTGGGGACCGGACTATCCCGATCCGCATTCCAACGCCAAGGCCTTTGCGGTAAGCGCCGCAGATGCGCCCGATAAATCCCCCGGCCTTGCCGACCGCTTTGGCTGGACCAATGACGAAATCTCCAAGGCAACAATGGCCGCCGTGCGCGAACGCGATACCGCAACCCGCCAGAAGATGTATGAGGACATTCAGCGCGAACATACCGCCGTCTCGCCTTTCATCTACATGTTCCAGGAAAAGCGGGCCGTGGGTGTGCGCACTGATGTCAAGGGTGTGGTCTTGGGCAGCACCTTTGCCGACGACCGGTATTGGGCAGTTACGAAAGACCAGTAAATCCATGGCTCGGGGGCCGGTCTCACGGCCCCCGGACTTCCCTTGGCGGCGGATCATACGTGGCGAAAAATACCAAAAAGAAGATCGTGAACTTTGTTCAACTGATCGGGTCTTTGGGCCTGACAGTGGCAATTACCTTTCTGGGGTTGGTAGCCCTTACATTCTTCATCGGCAGGGTGGTGCCAATCGACCCGGTTGCGGCGATCATCGGGGCCAAAGCCCCCGAGGATGTCTATCAGCGGGTGTTTCTGGAGTTGGGTCTGGACAAGCCGGTGATCGTCCAGTTCGGCGAATACCTTTGGCGAACCCTCAACGGTGATTTCGGCACATCCTTTGTCACCACACGCCCGGTGCTGACCGACATCATTGCCTTTTTTCCGGCGACGCTGGAACTGGCAACCATCGGATTGCTGTTGGGCGTGATCACCGGTGTGCCTGCGGGCGTTGTGGCGGCCTATCGCCACGGCACCCGGGTGGATCA
>JAGPBG010000214.1:1944-4861 GCA_018063485.1 Cypionkella sp. | reverse complement strand
GCCGAAAGCTCCAGCGCCTGTGCCCCCGCCGCCTGAAACAGCGGATCGTCGTGATAAACCTGCTCAAACAACAGCCGGGCCTGCGGGCTCAGATCCAGCATGGTATCGGGGGCCCAGGACCGCGTCGGCGCCGCACCATGCAAGATCGCCAACTCCTCGGCCCCTACCGCAAAGGCCGTCTCGGCCCGCAGCCCCGGCACCGCCTGCAACATCCGATTCAACCAGCCGTCGCCCGGCAAAGGCACGTCCATCCCCGTCCCCGCCTCCAGCATATCCTGGCCGACAAAATGGCTGCGCTTGTCGCGATAGGGCGTGGAAGTCGCCTGCACAAACCCCAACTCTCCCGTCGCCCACAAGGGCAACAACCCGCCAAGGCCTTGGTTCAGCGCATAAAACCCGTCCAGATCCAGCGTGCCCTCGCGCAGCCCCAGCGTCGGTCGATACGACGCCAACAGCGGATCGCCCAAGGGCCGCAACGCGTCCAGCCCGTCCATCGCCCCGCGCAAGATCACCACCACCAACCGGTTTTCGCCCAACACCCGCCCGCCCTCGGCCAGCGTCACACTGGTCATCATTGGGTGCGCCGCCGTCGAACAACCCAAAAGCACCGCGCCCCGCAGAAAGAAACGTCGATTCATCGCCCCCCCTATCGCCTGTTGAACTCGGGCGAGGCCAGTACCAGCCCCACGCCCTCGGCCAGGGTTTCCGCCCGCCCCGCCGCCACCAGCAGTGTCTCGCTTGCCAGATCGCCCAGCCCGGCACCCGCCAGCGCCCCCGGATCGGGCAGCGCGCCAATCAGCCCCAACCTTTGCATCTGCTCGGGCGCGCGCATCGCCCAGGAAATCCGCTGCGCCAGGCCCTGCGGTGTGATCCAATACTCGGCGGCCTCGGCCCAACCATCCGGCCCGCGCGGCGATTTATAGGGCTGGCCCATATCGCCCAACGCCTGCCAGATCAGCCGCCGCATCGCCTTGTCCTCAAACCCCATCAGCGCAGCCCCGCTGATCCCCAGCGCGCGCAGGCTGGCAATGATGAAATCATAGGGCTGGCGCACCTTGGCCAGCGGCATTGCCCATGCCGCCGGATGCTCCAGCATCGCACGATATACCAGCAGCAGATTGCCGCCCGTGCGCATCCACGCCTCGGTCATCGCCGCCACAAATGCAGGATCAGGCGCATCGGCCACAAAATGCACCGCCAGCTTGCGTACGATATGCACCGCCGTCTCGGGCCGCAACGCCAGATCGCGCAACACCTGCCGGATCGGAGCCATCCCGTCGCCGCTGTAATCCTTGCCCAGCACGGTTTCCGCGCCCGGCTCGGCCCGCCTGCGATCAAACCCGACCTTCAAATCCTTGCTCAGCGAAATCCCGGTCAGCAATTCTGCCATCTGCCGCACATCGGCCTGACTATAGCCCGCGCCGACGCCAAGCGTATGCAGTTCCAGCAATTCCCGCGCCAGATTCTCGTTCAGGCCCACATTGCGCTGCCGCCCTCGCGGCGAGTTTGGCCCAAAACTCGTGTGCTGATCCAGATAGCGCACCATCACCGGATGCAGCGTCACCGCGGTCAGCATCGCCTCGAAATTGCCGGTCAAATGCGGCCGGATCGCCTCTTCCACCAGCGCCAGCGGCAAACCGATCCCGCCCAGAACCTTGGCACTGACAGTGAAATGATCGGCCCAGAACGCCACCAGCCGCTCACGCAGCCCCTCGGCCTCGATCGCGCGCGCAAATGTCGCCCGCGCCATGGTGCCGATCACCTGATCCGCCTCGGCCTGCACCACCCGGAACTCGGCATCTTTGGCCTTGTCGCGCTTGGCCGCCATTTTGGTCAGTTGCACCTGCTGCAACAGCGGCCCCAGCACCGAAATCCCCGCCATTGGATAGGCCTGCGCCGCCAGATCAGGCCCGGCCAGCGCCACAAGCATGGTTTCAGCCGTGACCGCGCCCGCCGCAGGCAAGCCATAGCCAAAACGAAATGCGGCGATACTGACCAGACTCATGGCGATGCCTCCTGCTGCCCCCATATAGGCACGGATTCAGTCGCTTTACACCCGGCAGGCGTGGCGGATTGGGCGGTTTGCCGCCTTAATCCTTGGGCACCACGCGCAACGACAGATCGCGCAACTGCTGGCTTAGCGGCTCGCTCGGCGCGCCCATCAGCAAATCTTCCGCCCGCTGGTTCATCGGGAACATGATCACCTCGCGGATATTGGCCTCATCGGCCAAAAGCATCACGATCCGGTCAATCCCCGCCGCGCAACCGCCATGCGGAGGTGCGCCATATTTGAACGCCTTGACCATGCCGCCAAAGCGCTTTTCCACTTCCGAGGCCGGATAACCCGCCAGCTCAAACGCCTTGAACATGATTTCCGGCTTGTGGTTCCTGATACCGCCCGAGATCAACTCATAGCCGTTGCAGGCCAGATCATATTGATACGCATGAACATTCAGCGGATCACCATTCAACGCCTCAAGCCCGCCCTGCGGCATCGAGAACGGGTTGTGCGAGAAATCAATCTTGCCCTCGTCGGTTTTCTCATACATCGGAAAATCGACGATCCAGGCAAACTTGAAGCAGTTCTGCTCCGTCAACCCCAACTCGCGCCCAATCTCATTGCGCGCCCGCCCGGCAACAGCCTCGAACGCCTCCGGCTTGCCACCAAGGAAAAACGCCGCATCGCCCTCGCTCAGGCCCAACTGCACCCGAATAGCCTCCGTCCGCTCCGGTCCGATATTTTTTGCCAATGGCCCTGCCGCCTCCATGCCCGATCCATCCTCGGCGCGTCGCCAGAAGATATAGCCCATCCCCGGCAAACCTTCCTTCTGCGCAAAGGCGTTCATCCGGTCACAGAACTTGCGCGAGCCCCCCGTCGGTGCCGGAATGGCCCGCACCTCATTGCCAGCCACCTCCA
>JAGPBG010000214.1:0-1844 GCA_018063485.1 Cypionkella sp. | reverse complement strand
CGCCAGAAGATATAGCCCATCCCCGGCAAACCTTCCTTCTGCGCAAAGGCGTTCATCCGGTCACAGAACTTGCGCGAGCCCCCCGTCGGTGCCGGAATGGCCCGCACCTCATTGCCAGCCACCTCCAACAGCTTGGCGAAAATCGCAAAGCCCGACCCCGCGAAATGCTCCGACACATCCTGCATCTTGATCGGGTTGCGCAAGTCAGGCTTATCCGACCCATACCATTTCAGACTGTCGCGATAGGCGATCTTCGTCCAATCGGAATAGGTCTTTTTCCCCGGCGCGAACTCCTCGAAAATCCCCTGGATCACCGGCTGCACCGCGGCAAACACATCTTCCTGCTCGACAAAAGACATCTCGATATCAAGCTGATAGAAATCGGTGGGCGAACGGTCCGCCCGCGGGTCTTCATCACGAAAACAGGGCGCGATCTGGAAATAACGGTCAAACCCCGCCACCATGATCAACTGCTTGAACTGCTGCGGCGCCTGCGGCAGCGCATAGAATTTCCCCGGATGCAGCCGCGACGGCACCAGAAAATCCCGCGCCCCCTCAGGGCTGCTCGCGGTAATGATCGGCGTCTGAAACTCGTTGAACCCCTGTTCCCACATCCGGTTGCGCATCGAGCGCACCACGTTGGAGCGCAGCATCATGTTGCGATGCAATTTCTCACGCCGCAGATCCAGAAACCGATAGGTCAACCGGGTTTCCTCGGGATAATCCACATCGCCAAACACCGGCATAGGCAACTCATCCGAGGCCCCGAGCACCGTCACGCCGGTTGCATAAACCTCAATCTCGCCCGTCGACAGCTTGGCATTGGCCAACGAGGCTTCCCGCGCCTTGACCCGCCCCTCGATGGAAACCACCCACTCCGCCCGCAACCTCTCAATCCCGGCAAAAGCCGCCGAGTCGCTGTCCGCCAACACCTGCGTAATTCCGTAATGATCGCGCAAATCAAGGAACAACACCCCACCATGATCGCGCACCCGATGCACCCATCCGGCAAGACGCACCGTCTCGCCCACATTGGCGCTGCGAAGTCCGTCACATTTATGGCTGCGATAGGCGTGCATCATCTTCCCCTTCACGGAGGCTACAGGTTTCGCGCCGATACACCCCGCCGCAAGCGTGAAGTCAAGCCCAAGCCGGTTTCATCTGTCTTCTAAATATCCCCGCCGGAGGCTCCAACCCAAAAGTCAGATGCCTCCGGCGGGGATATTTAGAAGACAGATGAATACAGCAGAACCGCCTGAGGGTTTCGGGCAAAGCCCGAACACCCGAGGCAAAAACAATGCGCGCCACGCGCGCCTTCAGATTACCCAGCGGGCCGGGATCAACCCGCGCAAGGAGTTGCCAACCCACAGACGCACTTGCGGCAGATCCTCGGCCAAAAGCAGTTCTTGCGGTACTGCCAGCTCTGCGCGCAACACGCCGGGCAACAGGCCGCACGATAGCGGTGGCGTGCGCATCCCCTGCCCGCGATCAAAGAACACGGTTGTGATGGTGCCATCGCAAACCTCCCCGCGCTCATTGCGAAAGATCACCTCATCCAGGCCCACTGGCAGTGCCGCCCGCGCGGCGTCGTAAAGCGCGCGATTTGTGGATTTGAGACCCAGCCAAGGGTCATCCGACTGCAACCGCGCCTTGGCAAGCCCAATCCGCCACTCGGGTTTTGTGGCAGGCAAAGCCGCCGCCTGCACCTCAAGAACCCCCGCAGCATCCAGCGTCAACCGCATCCGGGCCGCCGCAATCGGCAGCGCCGCCCGCAACGCCTCAGCCGCACCTTCACAGCGCCAGCCAAGCAGCGCCGCCGAGCGTTCCAACCGCTCCAGATGCAG
>JAGPBG010000212.1 GCA_018063485.1 Cypionkella sp. | reverse complement strand
GCTATATCGTTACCCTGCTGTGGATCAGAGGCGGGCCGGTCCAGCGGTTGGTGATGGAGATGTGCATCCTGATCCCGTTCTGGATTTCGCTGTTGACCCGCGCTTTCGGCTGGCTGGCGCTGTTATCAAACCGCGGCATTCTGAACGGCTGGCTGGAAAGCCTGGGCGTGATCTCGGAACCACTGACCATGGTGCGCAATGAATTCGGCGTGATCGTCGGCATGACGCATTTTCTCATCCCCTTCGCGGTGTTCCCGCTGGCCACCGCCATGCGCAATCTCGATGAGCGCGTGTTGCTGGCCGCGCGCGGCATGGGCGCGGGCCGGGCGCGGGTTTTCTGGCAGGTGTTCATGCCGATGACCGCCTCAGGCATCTTGGGTGCGGCGCTGGTGGTTTTCGTGTTTGCACTGGGATTCTTCGTGACCCCGGCGATCCTTGGCGGTGGACGCAGCGTGATGGTGGCCGAGTTGATCTATCTCTACATCTTCCAGAATCCGAATTGGGGACTCGCCGCTGCGATCAGCGTGATCCTGATGCTGGTGGTGGGCGGGCTGATGGCGCTGTTGATGCGCGTGGCCAATCCGAAAGGGGCGGGGCAATGATCAAGCGCCCGGGCCTTGTCGTCACCAGCTTGGCGGCTCTGATGGCGGTTTTCCTGCTGATGCCGCTGATTGCGGTGATTCCGGTGTCTTTCACCCCCGAGCGCTATCTTTCGGTGCCAACGGATGAATGGTCGCTGCGCCACTATCGCACCTTGATCGAAAACCCGGCCTGGGGTCAGGCGGTCTGGCTTTCGTTGCGCATCGGCGCGCTGAGCGCGGCCCTGTCCACGGCGCTGGCGCTGGCGTTCAGCCTGGGCATCTGGTTATTGCGGCCGCGCTTTGCCGGGCTGATGATGGGGATTGCGCTGTTGCCGATGGTGGCCCCGCCGGTGGTTTCGGCGCTGACGCTGTATTTCTTCCTGATCTCGCTCAGCGGCTATAACAGCATCCTGGCCTATGACACCTTTGCCGGCGTTGTACTGGCCCATGCGGTGATGAGCGTGCCTTTTGCTGTGGTGATGATCACCGTGGCCCTTAGTCAGATCGACCGGCGCATTGATCTGGCGGCCCGCGCGATGGGGGCTGGCCTTGGCACACGGATTTTTCGGGTGATCCTGCCCAATATCCGCTTTGGCGTGATGGTGGCGTTCTTTCTCGCCTTCATGCTGTCTTGGGAGGAAATCGGCGTCACGATCTTTATCACCTCGGTCAACGTCGCCACCCTGCCCCGCATGATGTGGATGGGTCTGCGCGACAACATCGACCCGGCAATCGCGGCCATTTCCGTGGTGCTGATTGTTCTGGTCATCAGCGCCATCCTGATGCGGACAGCCGCCCAGGCCATGATGCGCCGCATCACCGCAAGCAAAGGCGTTTAACTCGCTGCACCACAGCTTGCACTTGCCCGAAGGCGCAAATTTGTGGCCCGAGCGCCTCGGCGCAGCAGTTTCAGGCAAAACGCTGGATCATGGTCCAGCCCCCCAGCGCAAAGGCCAGGGCCGTGGCCAGATAGGCCCCAAGACACAAAAACGCGCGTCGCGGGCTCATTGGCCGCTGGCGGCGCAACAGGGTTTCCGATTGCCGCAAGCCTTGCCAGCCCATTATCACAAAGAACAGCAGGAAATATGACCGCGTGAGCAGCGCCAACCCCACCGCAAACACCGTCAGCGCAAGATTGGCCTGCCGCAGCCGCTTTGGCGCAAAGCTGACGGCCAAAAGCTTCACCAGCTTGCCGCCATCGAGCGGATAGACCGGCAAGAGATTGAAGAAATTCACCGCCGCCAGCACAAGGCCCAGAATATAAAGGAAATTCCCCAAAGCCAGCGAATACCCCCCCACCAGCAACGACACCGAAAACGCCAGCGCCATCGGGGCCAGACAAATCGCAGGGCCCATCAGGGTGATGAAGAAGTCGGCCTCATGGCTGGCGGGCATGCGATCCGAGATTGCTACGCCGCCAAACAGCGGGATCAGCCGGAACCGCGCATCGCTATGGCCGCAGACCCGAAATGCCGCCACATGGCCAAATTCATGGATCACCACCATCAGGATCAGCGCCGCGCCAAACTGGGTACCATAGAAATACCCCGCCGCCAGCACCGCCAGCGCGCCCATTGCCAGGCCCTGCGACTCGATGCCCACCACTTGCAGGCCCCGGCCCGGCCCGACAAAACCGCCTTGCAGCGTGCGCCAGGTACCCCAGCACAGCACAAGGGCCAAGCTCAACTCGATCATCGGCTACAGATTGTCCTGCTGCGGCATTCCCAGCACATGATAGCCGCTATCCACATGCACAATCTCGCCGGATGTGCATTTGCCGTAGTCCGAACACAGATAGACAGCGGTGCCGCCAATGGCCTCAAGTGTCGCGTTAGACCGCATCGGCGCATTCGCCTCGGTGTGGCGGAAGGTGGCGCGCGCGCCGCCAATAGCCGCCCCTGCAAGGGTTTTCATCGGGCCGGGGCTGATCGCATTGACGCGAATTTGCTGCGGGCCCAGATCATTGGCCAGATAGCGGGTGGCCGATTCCAGCGCCGCCTTGGCCACGCCCATCACATTGTAATTCGGGGTCACCCGGTTCGATCCGCCATAGGTCAGGGTGATCAGGCAGCCGCCATTTGGCATCATTTCCGATGCCCGCCGCGCTACGTCAATGAAACTGAAACACGAAATCGCCAACGAATTGGTGAAATTGCCGCGCGTGGTGTTGATGAAACGACCCGTCAGTTCGTTCTTGTCCGAAAAGGCGATGGCATGGATCAGGAAATCCATCGTGCCCCAGCGGTCCTTCAACTGGTCAAAACAGCCGTTCAGACTGTCATCATTGGTCACATCGACATCAACCAGGAAATCGCTGCCAACGCTTGCCGCCAGAGGCTCCACCCGCTTGCCGAACGCTGCCCCCTGATAGGAAAACGCCAGTTCCGCGCCCTCGGCCGCAAGGGCATTTGCGATACCCCAGGCGATAGAGCGTTCGTTTGCAACCCCCATGACAAGCCCGCGCTTGCCCTTCATCAAATCAGCCATAATGTCTCTCTGGATCAGGATTTGTATTTGCTCATGACCAGGGTGGCATTGGTGCCGCCAAAGCCGAAGGAATTGGAGAGAACCGTGTCAAGTTCGACATTCTCGCGCAGCGTGGTGACGATCTCTGCGGGATCAAGCGCCGGGTCCAGCGTGGTGACATTGGCAGAGGCTGCAATGAAATTGCCTTGCATCATCAACAGACTATAGATCGCCTCATGCACACCGGTCGCGCCCAGGCTATGCCCGGTCAGCGATTTGGTCGAAGCAACGGGCGGGGTTGATCCCCTGCCCCAAACCCTGCGAATCGCCTCCATCTCGACAACATCGCCAACCATGGTCGAAGTGCCGTGCGAGTTGATGTAATCCACATGGCGGCCCTCGGGCAGGGTGGCAATCGCCAGCCGCATCGAGCGCTCACCACCCTCGCCCGAGGGGGCGACCATATCATAGCCGTCGGATGTGGCACCGTAGCCGGTAACCTCGCCGTAGATTTTCGCCCCGCGCGCCAGCGCGTGGGAAAGCTCCTCCAGCACCACAACCCCGCCGCCGCCCGCAATCACAAAGCCGTCGCGGGTGGCATCATAGGTGCGGCTGGCCGTGGTCGGGGTGTCATTGTATTTCGACGACATCGCGCCCATCGCGTCAAACAGGCAAGATAGTGTCCAATCGAGTTCCTCGCCACCACCGGCAAACACGATATCTTGCTTGCCCATCTGGATAAGTTCAGTGCCGTTGCCGATGCAATGGGCAGAGGTCGAACAGGCCGAGGTGATCGAATAATTCACCCCCTTGATCTTGAAGGGCGTGGCCAGACAGGCCGAATTGGTCGAGGACATGCAGCGCGTGACCATGAAAGGCCCCATCTTCTTGGGCGCGCCCTTTTCAATCACAAGGCGGTGCGCTTCAAAGAAATTGGACGTCGAAGGCCCGCCAGATCCCATGATCAGGCCCGCACGAGGGTTGGAAACCTCGGCCTCGGTCAGACCGGAATCGGCGATGGCCTGCTGCATCGCCAGAAAGTTATAGGCCGCACCTGGCCCCATGAACCGCAGATCGCGCTTGTCGATATGCTCGGCAAGATCAATTTGCGGCATTCCGTGGATCTGGCTGCGAAAGCCGTGTTCGGCATATTCGGGCGCAAAAACGATGCCGGATTTGCCCGCACGAAGCGAGGCTTCCACCTCGGCGGCATTGTTGCCGATCGACGAGATGATGCCTATTCCGGTGATGACGACGCGGCGCATGGCGCACTCCTTGCTAATGGGTCGACGCGGGTCAGCTTTCCGACAGCGCGACTTTCATATCCTTGACGATGTAGATCACATCGCCGTCAGCCTCAACAATTCCGTCAGCAACACCCATGGTCAATCGACGGGTTTGCAACGCCTTGGTGAAATTGACGCGGTAGGTCAACAGCTTGCGATCCGGGCGCACCATTCCTGTCAGCTTGACTTCGCCGACGCCCAGCGCATAGCCACGCCCCTGCCAGCCGCGCCAACCCAGATTGAATCCGGTCAACTGCCACAGCCCGTCAAGCCCAAGGCAACCCGGCATGATTGGATTGCCGGGGAAATGGCAGTCGAAAAACCACAGATCAGGGGTTATGTCGAACTCGGCCACCACATGGCCCTTGCCATGTTCGCCGCCATCGCCCGAAATCTCGGTGATGCGATCCATCATCAGCATCGGCGGAGCGGGAAGCTGCGCGTTGCCGGGCCCGAACAACTCGCCGCGCGCGCATTTCAGAAGATCGTTCTTGTCGAACGAAGTTGGAAAACCGCTCATCCCTGCCCTGCCCTCCCGCAGATTGTCTTCATCCAAGCTGTAACACCCC
>JAGPBG010000211.1 GCA_018063485.1 Cypionkella sp. | reverse complement strand
GGTCAATATTCTGCCAATTTCGCAAGGTATCAGCATTGCCGCCCTGATGCCGGTCGACGCACCTGAAGAAGAATGGAACGATCTGCAAATCGTCTTTGCGACCAGCGATGGCGATGTGCGGCAAAACGATCTTTCGGATTTCGTGAACGTAAAGCGCAATGGCAAGATCGCGATGAATTTGCCCGATGGGGTGACACTGGTGAACGCGGCGATTGCCGATGAGAACGATGACATCATGCTCGTCACCGCCTTGGGCCGCGCGATCCGCTTTCCCACCACCGAAATCCGCGTGTTCAAATCGCGCGGTTCAACCGGTGTGCGCGGGATTCGCGTAGGCAAGGGCGACAGCGTGGTGTCGATGTCGATCATCCGGCATTTCGAAGCCGATCCTGCTGAACGCATGGCCTATCTGAAACAACGCCGCCTGATGGCGGGTGTTGTCGAGGATGAAGCGGATGAGGAGGAAGATGTCGCAGCCGAGGGCCAGCTTTCGCCCGAACGCTATGCCGAAATGTCGGCGGCCGAGGATCTGATCCTGACAATCACCGCCTCCGGCTCGGGAAAACTTTCCTCAAGCCATGATTATCCGGTGCGTGGGCGCGGCGGTATGGGCGTCAAGGCGATGGACGGCGCGATGCGCGGAGGGGCTTTGGTCGCTTCGTTCCCGGTGGAGGCAAGCGATCAGATCATGCTGGCAACCTCAACCGGCCAATCCATCCGTGTCCCCGTGGAGCAGATTTCTTTCCGGTCCCGCTCGGCTGGTGGGGTGAAAGTGTTCAACACCGGCAAGGGTGAAGAGGTGGTCTCAGTAGCCCGCGTGGCCGAACAGGGCGATGACGAGGCTTGAGGCGCGGCTGGCCGACCTGGCCGCACGTGGGAAAACAACCACTTACGGCGCGTTGGCCCGAGATTTGGGCCTGCGCATGGGTGAGTTGACCGCCGACCTTGAGGCGTTGATGGAGCAAGATGCAGCCGCTGGGCTGCCGCAACGGGCGGCACTATGTGAAGGGCGGCTGTCGAACGGTCAACCCGCACCGGGGTTCTTTCTGAAACTGGCCGAATTGGGCCAAGACCCCGCTGACCGCGCGGCATTCGCCCGCGACACGCGCACCGCCCTTTTCAACGCCGTTCGCCAGGCCTATGTCTGGCCGCAAGGAAAAGGGATTGTGATGAAAAATACTTTACACATCATCGGCGGCGGCATGGCCGGATCAGAAGCGGCTTGGCAGGCGGCAGAGCAAGGCGTGCGCGTGGTGATCCACGAAATGCGCCCCAAGGTCGGCACATTCGCGCATCGCACCGGCAATTTTGCCGAAATGGTCTGCTCGAACTCGTTTCGCTCGGATGACGATGAACGCAATGCGGTGGGTTTGTTGCACTGGGAGATGCGCGCGGCGGGCGGATTGATCATGGCAATGGCCGAAGGGCATCGCCTGCCTGCGGGTGGTGCATTGGCTGTAGATCGCGACCCGTTTGCCGAGGCCGTGACTGCAAAGCTGAACGCGCATCCGCTGATTTCGGCCTCGTTTGAGGAAGTGACCGAACTTCCCGATCAAGGCAACTGGATCATCGCCACCGGGCCGCTGACCTCGGGCGCATTGGCACAAAGCATCCGGGCCGCAACCGGCGCCGATGCCCTGGCATTTTTCGACGCCATCGCGCCGATTGTCTATGCGGAATCGGTCGATATGTCCGTGGCTTGGATGCAAAGCCGCTACGACAAGGGCGAGACTGCCGAGGAACAGACCGCCTATATGAACTGCCCGATGACCAAGGACGAATATTACGCCTTCATCGACGCGTTGCTGGCGGCCGAGAAAACCGAATTCCACGAAGGCGAGACAGCGGGATATTTTGATGGCTGCCTGCCGATCGAGGTGATGGCAGAGCGGGGCCGTGAGACGTTGCGCTTTGGCCCGATGAAGCCGGTTGGGCTGACCAATCCGCACAACCCGATCAAACCCTATGCCGTGGTGCAGTTGCGCCGCGACAACAAACTGGGCACGCTCTACAATATCGTCGGCTTTCAAACCAAGATGAAGTACGGCGAGCAAACTTCTGTTTTCAAAATGATTCCCGGCTTGCAGAACGCCAGCTTCGCTCGCCTAGGCGGGATCCATCGCAACACGTTCATCAACTCTCCCACCTTGCTGGATGAGCAGATGCGGCTGAAGTCGCGCCCCAATATTCGCTTTGCGGGACAGATTACCGGCGTTGAAGGCTATGTCGAATCCTCGGCTATGGGCCTGCTCGCGGGACGGATGGCCGCTGCCGAACTGCAAGGCAGCACCCTGCCGCCGCCGCCGCCAGACACCGCGATGGGGGCTTTGATCACCCATATCACTGGCGGGGCCGAGGCAAAGTCCTTTCAGCCGATGAACGTCAACTTCGGGTTGTTCCCGCCGATTGACGCGCGGGGTGGGCGCAAGGGGCGCAAGGATCGTTACAAGGCCTATACCGACCGGGCGAAGGAATCGTTCGCGGAATGGCTTTCGTAACCCGCTTCGCCCCCTCACCCACCGGGCCTTTACATCTGGGCCATGCCTATTCGGCGCTGCTGGCGCATGACATGGCGGTGGCCGAAGGCGGGAAATTCCTGCTGCGGATCGAGGATATTGACCGCAGCCGGAGCAAGCCAGAATGGGAACGCCAGATTTTGGATGATCTCACCTGGCTTGGGATCTGGTGGGATGAAGTGCCGCAGCGCCAGGCAGATCGCCTTGCGGGTTATAGTAAAGCGCTTGATGGTCTTTGGCAGCGCGGGCTTGTCTATCCCTGTCGCTGCACGCGTCGCGATATCGAAACAGCACTTTGCGCACCGCAAGAAGGCACTGAAGTTCCGGTTGGCCCGGATGGCATCATCTACCCCGGCACCTGTCGCAGCGAATTGTCTTATGAGCGGAGCTTTCCCGAAGTCTACCCAAGGCCCAATGACGCCAATCTTCGACTCGATTTGGGCTACATCGAGGATAGTCTGGTTTTTGAACATAGGATCGACAGTGCGAAAGGCGATTGGCATTGGTATACATCCTATCGCGAAACCGGGATAGGTCCGAACGGCCAATCCGGGCTTATCGAGTTTTCTCCCGAGGATATGCAGAAAGAGGTTGGTGATTTCGTCATCGCGCGCCGCGATATGGGCACGTCTTATCACTTGTCGGTGGTGCTGGATGATGCTGCACAAGGTGTGACTCATGTGGTGCGCGGTGCCGACCTATCCAAAGCCACGCGCATTCATGTGCTTTTACAACGGCTTCTCGGCCTTCCGACCCCGATCTATCATCACCACCGCCTGATCCGTGATGATCGGGGCAAGCGGCTGGCCAAGCGCGACGATGCCCGCGCCTTGTCAAAATATCGGGCCGAGGGGGCAACACCTGCCGATATTCGACGCCTGGTCGGGCTATAGCGGATCGGAGATCACAATTTCCATCCCCTCGCGCAGGCTTGTATAAAAGCAACTGCGGCGGTTGGTGTGGCAAGCCGGGCCCTCTTGTGTGACCAGTGCCAGCAGGCAATCACGATCACAATCAATGCGCAATTCAACCAGCCGCTGTACATGGCCCGAGGTTTCACCCTTGGCCCAAAACCCCGCGCGTGAGCGCGACCAGTAAGTCATCGCGCCGGTTTCCAGAGTGCGGGCAAGACTGGCAGCATTCATCCAAGCCATCATCAGCACCTCGCCCGAGGCGTGATCCTGCGCGATGCAGGGGATCAGCCCTTTGGCATCAAAATTCAGGCGCGAGGGATCGAAATGCATGGCAGACTCCTTGGCGGCGGCATGGAAAGCGGACTATCTTGTGGGCAGGCAAAGGGGAAGTCATGAGCGACAGTGATTTGGTGAAACTCTATTCCGGGCGCATTCTGGCGCTGGCGGCAGATATTCCGCATTTGGGACGGCTAACTGCGCCGACGGCCACGGTGTGCAAACGCTCGCCCCTTTGCGGCTCGACTGTGACGGTAGATCTGGTGATGCGTGATGGCAGGGTGGCCGAATTTGCACAGGATGTGAAGGCCTGTGCGCTGGGTCAGGCCTCAGCGGCGATCCTTGGCCAAGTGGTGATCGGGCGCAGCCTGCCCGAATTGGAGGCCGCCCGTGATGACTTGCGGGTGATGTTGAAATCAGCGGGCCCGGTGCCGCGTGCGCCTTTCGACGGCTACGAAGTATTGCTACCTGCGCGCGAATACAAGAATCGTCATGCCTCGATCCTGCTGGCGCTTGACGCTGTTTGCGAGGCGGCCGGATAAAAAACCGCCGCGCATCCGGAGGGATGGCGGCGGCAAGTGGCGTGTCTTGGTCCGGGCAGAAGGCAGGGCAACCTTGAGACGCTAAACTTGGGGACAAGCGCGCCCGGTTTCAAAAGACCGCAGGCAGTAGGAATGGATCAGGCACCGCCAGCAAAGCTAAGACCAGCAAACAGCAAGACAAACAGGGAAACCACGCCCAGAGTATCCTCAAGCGCCGTTGATTGAGCGCGGGAAAGAATGTCTTTGAGTTCGTTCAACATGATAGCCTCCGCTCGCTTGTTGCCGTATTGTTCTCACAAAATTAACCATGTGTAAAGAACTTTATGAGAACATTTGCGAACAAACACGGATTAAACGACTAACCGACGGAAAGCAGCCGAATGGCTCGGTCTTGATCCAACACCCAAAGCAACAACCTCGCAGCGCGGCCCCGGTCGGAGGCCAGGGTGGGATCATCTGCCAACAGGCGCCGCGCATCGGTTTGGGCTATGGCCATCAATCCCGCCTGACGCTCCAGATCGGCGATACGAAAACGCGGCAGACCCGATTGCGCGGTGCCGATCAGATCCCCGGCGCCGCGAATGGCCAGATCTTCTTCCGATATCCGAAACCCGTCCTCGGTATCGCGGATCACCTGAAGCCGGCGTTTGCCGGCCTCGCC
>JAGPBG010000007.1 GCA_018063485.1 Cypionkella sp. | reverse complement strand
GGGCAGTTCGATGCCGCAGGTGAGGGGTGCGGCTTGGCCCGCGGGGGTGACCACACGCCAACGATAAGTATCGCTGCCAAGGTGGCGATTGGCCGAGCGCAGCGGGTCGAGAGTGGAGGCAACTTCGAGGATCGAGGCCTGCGGCAGCACCAGGAGTGCGAGGGTGAGCGGTTGCTGCGATGCAGCAAAAATCGTTGCGGGTTTTGCCATGAATATTTCGTAAATCGTCACGCGGCGATTTGCAAGACGGATATGCTTGCCGCAATCACTTTGGAGGATTCCCATGCCCTTGGCTATGAACCGCGATGTCTTCATCACCTGTGCTGTCACCGGATCAGGCGGCACCCAGGACCGCAGCCCGCATGTGCCGCGCTCGCCCGAGCAGATTGCCAAATCGGCAATTGATGCGGCCAAGGCGGGGGCTGCGGTGGTGCATTGCCATGTGCGTGATCCTGAAACCGGCAAGCCCAGCCGTGACCGCGCGCTTTACCGCGAGGTGACCGAGCGTATTCGCGATTCCGGCACCGATGTGGTGCTGAACCTGACGGCGGGCATGGGCGGGGATCTCATGTTCGACGGCACCGAGGATATGGGCCGGATGGCGGGTAATTCCGATATGGCGGGGGCCGAGGAGCGGGTGGCGCATGTGGTGGAATGCCGCCCCGAGATTTGCACCCTTGATTGCGGCACGATGAACTTCAACGAGGCCGATTACGTGATGGTCAACACCCCCGGCATGTTGCGGGATATGGCCAAGCGAATGGTGGCGGCGGGTGTGCGGATCGAGATCGAGGCCTTTGACACCGGGCATTTGTGGCTGGCGAAAGAGTTGGCGAAAGAGGGGATCATCCCCGCGCCGGTATTGGTTCAGCTTTGCATGGGCGTGCCATGGGGGGCGCCGGACGATCTGAACACCTTCATGGCGATGGTCAATAACGTGCCCGCCGATTGGCATTGGAGCGCCTTTGCGATTGGGCGCAACGAGATGCCCTATGTGGCGGCGAGTGTCCTGGCTGGCGGCAATGTGCGCGTGGGGTTGGAGGACAACTTGTGGCTGGACAAGGGCGTGCTGGCCACCAACGCGCAACTGGTGGAGCGGGCGGTAACGATCATCTCGAACCTTGGGGCGCGGGTGATCACGCCTGCCGAGGTACGCGCGAAACTGAAGCTGGAAAAGCGCGCGCCTTTGCCGAGGTAGGCCCCACCCTGACCCTCCCCCCCGATAAGGGGGAGGCAAGCGCTTGCGGCCGCGGCCCATTCGCAGGATCATGATAAACCGCCCTCCCCCTTTTTGGGGAGGGGCGATCCCCAGAACAACAAGGAAGTTCAAGCATGGCGCGCAAGGCAGCAATCATTGGCGGCGGGGTTATCGGCGGCGGTTGGGCGGCGCGGTTCCTGCTTAACGGCTGGAACGTATCGGTGTTCGATCCCGACCCCGAGGCCGAGCGCAAGATCAGCGAAGTGATGGCCAACGCCCGCGCGGCCTTGCCGGCCCTTAGTGATATTCCGATGCCCAAGGAGGGAAAGCTGTCCTTCGCGCAGACCATCACCGAAGCCGTGGAGGGTGCCGAATACATTCAGGAATCCGTTTCCGAACGGCTGGATTTGAAGCATCGCGTCTTTGCACAAATCCAACAATCGGCCCCGCTGGGCACACCGATCGGATCTTCGACTTCCGGCTTCAAACCCAGCCAGTTGCAAGAGGGCGCGGCCAATCCTTCGGTGATTTTTGTCGCCCACCCCTTCAATCCGGTCTATTTGCTTCCTCTGGCCGAGGTGGTGCCGTCGCCGCGCTCCGACGCCAAAGTGATTGAGACTGCCAAAACCATCCTGCGCGAAATCGGCATGTTCCCCCTGCATGTGCGCAAGGAAATCGACGCCCATATCGCCGACCGTTTCCTTGAGGCCGTCTGGCGTGAGGCGCTGTGGCTGGTCAAGGACGGCATCGCCACGACGGAAGAAATCGACGAGGCGATCCGCATGGGCTTTGGTCTGCGCTGGGGCCAGATGGGGTTGTTTGAGACCTATCGCGTGGCGGGCGGCGAGGCCGGGATGAAGCATTTCATGGCGCAGTTTGGCCCCTGCCTGACCTGGCCCTGGACCAAGCTGATGGACGTGCCCGAGTTCAACGACGAGCTTGTGGACCTGATCGCGGGCCAGTCGGATGCGCAATCTGGCATGCACACGATCCGCGAGCTGGAGCGTATCCGCGACAGCAACCTGATCGGCTTTCTGCGGGCCTTGAAAGACCGCAACTGGGGCGCGGGCAAGGTGCTGCGCGAGCATGACGACCGCCGCCGCGCGGTGTTCCACGCCGATGGTCGCGCGGCCGAAGGTGCACCGATGGTCATGGCGCAGATGCAGGTTCTGCCCGGCTGGATCGACTATAACGGCCATATGACCGAAAGCCGCTACCTCTTTGCGGCAAGCGAATCCTGTGATGCTTTCCTGCGGCTGATCGGCGCGGATATGGACTATGTGAAGGGCGGGCATTCCTATTACACCGCCGAAAACCACATCATGCATCTGGATGAGGCCAAACTGGGCGACCAACTGGTCGGCACCGTGCAGGTGTTGAGCGTGGATAACAAGCGCCTGCATCTGTTCATCCGCATCCTGAAAGGCGATCAGCCGGTGGCCACGGTCGAGCAAATCCTGCTGCATGTGGATATGAAGGCGGGCAAAACCTGTGCGGCCCCGGCGGTGATCCTTGACAAGGTCCGCCCGATTGCCGCCGCCCATGCCAACCTGCCGCGCCCCGAAGCGGTGGGCCGCTACGTCGGGCAGCGCAAATGAAGCGGGTCTTGATCACGGCCGGTGCCAATGGCATCGGTCTGGTCATGGCGCGGGCTTTTGCCGAGGCTGGCTATCGCGTCTGGGTGACCGATGTGGACAAACACGGTATTGCCGCCCTGCCGCCCGGCATCCGCGGCACGCTCACCGATGCCAGCCACGAGCCGGCGATGGAGTTGCTGTTTTCTGAGATCGCCGAGGACTGGGGCGGGCTGGATGTGCTGTGCGCCAATGCCGGGATCAAGGGGCCGACAGCGGCGATTGACGACATGCCGCTGGAGGGATGGCACCAATGTCTGGCTGTCAATCTCGATGGTGCGATGCTGGCGGCGAAATACGGCGCGCGGATGATGAAACCGGCACGGCGGGGAGTGATGATCTTCACCTCCTCGACTTCGGGGCTTTATGGCACACCCTATCGCGCGCCCTATGTGGCGGCAAAATGGGGCGTAATCGGGTTGATGAAAACCGTGGCGATGGAGTTGGGGCCACATGGCATCCGCGCCAATGCCATATGTCCCGGCTCGGTCAATGGGCCACGGATTGACCGAGTGATCGAAGCCGAGGCGGCGGCCAAGGGCATGACGCAAGACGCGGTGCGCCATGGCTATGCCAGCGGCACCGCGATGAAACGGCTGTCTGATCCCGAGGACGTGGCGCATCTGACGCTTTATCTGGCCTCGGACGGCGCGCGTATGATCTCGGGTCAGGCGCTGGCGGTGGATGGCATGACCTATAACGTTGATCCGTAAGGAAAACCGATGAACTTTGGACTGACTGAAGAGCAACAGATGATCGTCGAGGCCACCCGCGCCTTTGTCGAAAACGAACTTTACCCGCATGAGGCAGAGGTCGAGCGCACCGGCGTCTTGCGCGAAGAGTTGCGCAAGGAAATCGCCGCAAAAGCCATTGCTGCCGGGCTTTATGCCGCGAACATGCCCGAAGATGTGGGCGGAGCGGGCCTAGATACGCTGACTTGGCTGCTGTACGAAAAGGAACTGGGAAAGGCGAATTACGCCCTGCACTGGACTTGTGTTTCGCGGCCTTCGAATATCCTTTTGGCCTGCGAAGGCGATCAGCGCGAGCGCTATCTGTTTCCATGCATCCGCGGCGAAAGACATGATTGTCAGGCGATGACCGAACCGGGGGCGGGGTCGGATCTGCGGGGCATGAAAGCCACGGCGCGGGCGGAGGGCGATGATTTCATCCTCAATGGCACCAAGCATTTCATCAGCCATGCCGATGTTGCCGATTTCGCGATTGTCTGGGTTGCAACCGGCGAAGAAGATACCCCGCGCGGGCCGAAAAAGCTGATCACGGCGTTTTTGGTCGACAAGGGGACCAAGGGTTTCACCGTCCGCGATGGGTATCGCAATGTAAGCCATCGCGGCTATAACAACATGATCCTTGAGTTCGATGATTGTCGGCTGAGCAAAGATCAGGTGCTGGGCGAGGTGCATAAGGGTTTTGAAGTGGCCGGAAAATGGTTGGGGGCGACGCGATTGCAAGTCGCCTCCACCTGCCTTGGCCGCGCCGAACGCGCGCTGGGCCATGCGATCAGCTATGCCGCCGAACGCAAACAATTCGGTCAGCAAATCGGCAAGTTTCAGGGCACCAGCTTCAAACTCGCCGATATGGCGATGGAGTTGAAAGCGGCGGAACTACTGACACGCGAGGCTGCGTGGAAATATGATCAAGGCACGGTGACCGAGGCAGATATGTCGATGGCGAAACTGAAGGCCACCGAAGTGCTGGCGCTGATCGCTGATGAGGCGATCCAGATTCACGGCGGCATGGGATTGATGGATGAACTCCCGCTGGAACGCATCTGGCGCGACGCGCGGGTGGAACGGATCTGGGAAGGCACCTCGGAAATCCAGCGCCATATCATCAGTCGCGAACTCTTGCGGCCGCATGGGGCGTGACATCACGCGCCGGGGGTTTCACACCCCCGGACCCCCGTGGGAATATTTGAGGACAGATGAAACGAAATGTTAACCTTAATGGCGCATGGTCAAATCACGGTACAGGGGGGGACCCCGATGACCGTGACAGGTGAAACCCCGCTTCAAAACGTTGGAGCGGGGCGCTTTGCCTTGTTATTCACCTGTCTCAAAATAATCCTCGGGGGTCCGGGGGCAGACAGCCCCCGGCCGTTCAGCCCGCGAAACGCTTGATCCTGAAAGACCTGCCATGAATGACCTCTCCCGCTTGTTGCGTCCGAAATCCATTGCCGTTCTGGGCGCGGGTTGGGCGCTGAATGTCATCGAACAATGCGAAAAGATGGGATTTGAGGGCCCGGTCTGGCCGGTACATCCGACGAAAGCCGAGATCGGGGGGCTGCGTGCCTATGCGTCGCTTGCCGACCTGCCGGCGGTGCCGGATGCGACATTCATCGGGGTGAACCGTTTTGCCACGCTTGAAGTGGTGGCGGAGCTTTCGGCGATGGGCGCGGGCGGGGCGATCTGTTTTGCCTCTGGCTGGACCGAAGCGGGCGAGCCTGAGTTACAAAATAGATTGGTCGTGGCGGCGGGCGAGATGCCGATTTTGGGTCCGAATTGCTATGGCGTAATCAACTATCTGGATGGGGCGCTGCTGTGGCCCGATCAGCATGGTGGGGTCAGGGTGAAGAAGGGTGTGGCGCTGCTGAGCCAATCCTCCAACATCATCATCAACATGTCGATGCAAAAGCGCGCGCTGCCGGTGGCCTATATCGCCTGTCTGGGCAATGCGGCGGCGGTGGGGTTGGCCGATCTGGCGGGGGCGTTGTTGGCCGATGAGCGGGTGACTGCGATTGGGATGTATATCGAGGGAATCGACGATGCGGTGGCTTTCGCGGCGCTGGCCGAGGCCGCGCGGGCGGCGGGCAAGGGGATCGTTTGTATCAAATCTGGCAAGACCGAGTTGAGCCGGACGGCGGCGGCTTCGCATACCGCCTCGCTGGCGGGGGGTGGGGCTGCCTCCAGCGCGTTTCTGCGCCAGATCGGGGTGGCCGAGGTGAACTCACCGGCGGAACTGATCGAGACGCTGAAGATACTGCACACGCATGGCGCTTTGGGGCGCAACATCTGCTCGCTGTCTTGTTCGGGGGGAGAGGCGGGCCTGGTGGCGGATTTGGCTGCTCCTTTCGGGATTGAGTTTCCGCCGCCATCGGGAGTCACGCGCACACGGTTGGGCGAGATTTTGGGGCCGATTGTGACCATTGCAAACCCATTGGATTATCACACTTTTATTTGGGGTGATGGGCCGCGCACCACCGATGTGTTTACCACGATGCTCGCAGGCTATGACGCGGGGATGTATATCATTGATCCGCCGCGCAAGGATCGTTGTGATCCTTCGGGCTATCAGCCGGCTCTGGATGCCATAGTTGCGGCGCAAAAGGCCACCGGAGTTCCGGCCTTTCCGGTGGCGTCCTTCCCCGAGAATTTTGATGAGGGTTATGCGATTCAATTGATGGATCAGGGCGTATGCACCCTGATGGGGCTGGAGACTGCTTTGGCCGCGATCAAGGCGGCGCAGGTGGGTGCGGGGCCGAAGGGTTGGCGTCCGGTGGCCGCATTGCCGGAACGGGAAAGCCGGTTGTTGAGTGAGGCCGAGGGCAAGGCGTTGTTGCAGGGATTGGGCGTGGTGGTGCCGCACTCGGTTTCTGGGACATGGGATCAGGTTGTCGCGGGAGCGGTGGAATTGATCGCGCCCTATGCTTTGAAGGGCTTGGGCTTTGCACACAAGACCGAGTCGGGTGCGGTTCGGCTTGGGTTGAGCAGCCTTGCGGGGCAGGCAGAAATGCCGGGGGCCACGGGCTATCTTGTGGAAGAGATGGTGACCGGAACGGCGGGGGAAATCCTGCTGGGGCTGCGGCGCGATCCGGTTTATGGGGTCAGCCTGACTTTGGGCATGGGCGGGGTAACGGCGGAGGTTCTGGCCGATACCGTGACGTTGATCTTGCCGGTGACGGAATCCGAGGTGTTGGCGGCGATGCAGGGGTTGCGGCTGTGGCCGTTACTCGACGGTTATCGCGGGAGGGAGCGCGCAGATATGGCCGAGGTGGCGCGGATTGCCGTGCGGCTGGGCCGAGCCATGCTGGAGGATGGCTCCCTGGAAGAAATCGAGATTAATCCGATCCTCGTGCGTGCCCAAGGGGCCGTTGCGGTGGATGCACTGATCAGAAAGGTTTGAGACATGGAAATGCGGAGCGAAGGCCCGGTGAAAACCCGCCGTGAGGGTGCTATTCTTGAGGTGACGCTGGATGCGCCCAAGGCCAATGCGATCAGCTTGAAAACAAGCCGGGTGATGGGGCTGGTGTTTCGCGATTTTCGCGATGACGACAGCCTGCGCGTCTGTATCTTGCGGGCTGAAGGCGAGAAATTCTTCTGCCCCGGTTGGGATCTGAAAGCCGCCGCCGAAGGCGATGCGGTGGATGGTGATTACGGGGTGGGCGGCTTTGGCGGCTTGCAGGAGTTGCCGAATCTGAACAAGCCGGTGATCGCAGCGGTGAACGGGATCTGCTGTGGCGGTGGGTTGGAGCTGGCCTTGAGCGCGGATCTGATACTGTGTTCCAGCAACGCCACTTTTGCGCTGCCGGAAATCCGCTCGGGCACCGTGGCTGATGCCGCAAGCATCAAGCTGCCGAAACGTATCCCCTATCATGTGGCAATGGATTTGCTTTTGACGGGCCGATGGTTTGACGCCGAAGAGGCCTATCGCTGGGGAATCGTGAAAGAGATTTGCGCGCCGGATCAGTTGCTGGCAAAGGCTTGGGATCTGGCACGGGTGTTGGAATCCGGCCCGCCCTTGGTTTACGCCGCGATCAAGGAAGTGGTGCGCGAGGCTGAAAATATGCGCTTTCAGGATGCGTTGAACCGGGTCAGCAAGCGGTTGATGCCGACGGTGGACCGGCTTTACTCTTCTGAGGATCAGTTGGAAGGTGCGCGCGCTTTCGCTGAGAAACGCGATCCGGTCTGGAAGGGGCGGTAAGCGCCTTAGCCAGGGCTTGCGACTTTCATCAAGACGAGGCCAGCAACGATCAAGCCCGCAGCGAGCAACCGCAGTGGGCTTGCGGCCTCGCCCAAGGCGACGATCCCCAAAATGAAGGCCCCGACCGCGCCGATGCCGGTCCAGACCGTATAGGCGGTGCCAAGGGGCAGGGTTCGCATCGACAAAGACAGCAGCACCACCGAGGCCGCCATCGCCACAACGGTAATCAGGGTGAACGCAGGTTCGGTGAATCCGTGCGATTTTTTCATGGTGAAAGCCCAGATCACCTCAAACAGACCTGCAATTCCCAAGTAGAGCCAAGCCATTCCATTCCCCCTTTGTGGTTACGGCAGATTTGACAGAACGGGCGGCATCCGCAAGAGGTATGGAAAAGCGCTGAAACCGACATGTTCGTCGTATTGCTGCAAGGGATTTGCAGTTTGCGCCGCTAAGACGGGTAAGGTCGGTGTGGGAGTGGGCGATGGCAGAGACGGATTACATCATCGTCGGGGCCGGGTCGGCGGGCTGTGTGCTGGCCAATCGGCTGACCGAGAGCGGAAAGCATCGGGTTACCTTGATCGAAGCGGGCGGCAGTGACCGGCGGTTTTTTGTCCAACTTCCGCTCGGCTATGGCAAGTTGTTCTACGATCCATCCGTCAACTGGATGTATCAGACCGAGCCTGATCCGGGGCTGAACGGGCAGCGTGATCATTGGCCGAGGGGGAAGCTCTTGGGCGGGTCGTCCTCGATCAATGCGATGGTGTGGATCCGGGGGCATCGGGCGGACTATGAAGAATGGGGGGCGGACAATCCGGGCTGGGGCTGGGAGGACTGTCTGGCCGGCTATAAGGCGATCGAGGATTCCGAGGCCGGGGCCGATGCGTTTCGTGGCAAGGGCGGGCCGCTGTTTATCTCGGAGAACCGCAAGGGGCTGCATTGGCTGGTGGAGGATTACATCAAGGCCTGTGGGCAGGCGGGGTTGCCGTATAATCCTGATTTCAACGGGGCAAGCCAGGAGGGGGCGGGCACCTATCAGATGACCATTAAAAACGCCCGGCGCAATTCAACCGCGCGAGCGTTTTTGCGCCCGGCGATGAAGCGTGGGAATTTGCGGGTAATCACCGGGGCGCAGGTGACGCGGGTGATCTTTGACGGCAAGCGCGCGGTGGGCGTTCAGTATCGGCAAGGCGGGCAGGTGCAAGAGATGCGCTGCAACGGCGAGGTGATCCTGTCGGGTGGAGCGATCAATTCGCCGCAGCTTTTGCAGCTTTCAGGCCTGGGGCCGGGATCGTTGTTGCAGGGGCTGGGGATTGAGATCGTTGAGGCGAATGCCAATGTGGGAGATCATCTGAACGATCATCAGGGAATCAACTATACTTGGCGGATGAAGGTGCCGACCTACAATGATATTTTGCGGCCATGGTGGGGTAAGCTATTGGTGGGGATGCAGTATTTCCTGACTGGCGGCGGGCCGCTGTCGAAGTCGATCAACCACGCTGGCGGGTTTTTCCGCACTTCGGCTGATTTGACCCGCCCGAATATGCAGCTTTATTTTCAGGCATTCTCCACCCTGTTGCCCAAGGCGGGCGAGCGGCCGTTGTTGACGCCCGATCCGTTTTCGGGCCTGTCGATTGGGCTGTCGAATTGCAGGCCAACCAGCCGGGGGAATGTTCGGATTTGCACTGCGGACCCGTTGGCGCATCCGGTAATCACAGCCAACGCGTTTTCAACCGGGCATGACGTGGCCGAGATGCTGGCGGCGGTGAAATATCTGCGCCATATCGCGGCGCAACCGGCCTTTGCGCCTCATGTGGCCGAAGAGCTGCGGCCCGGTCCTGCGGTGCAAAGCGATGTGGATCTGATCCATGATTTCCGCCAACGCTCGGGTACGGTCTATCACCCAAGCTGCACGGCGCGGATGGGGCGGGATGCGGCAACATCGGTGGTGGATGCGGGGCTGCGGGTGCATGGGGTGCAGGGGTTGCGGGTGATTGATGCCGCAGCCTTTCCGAACCTTATCGCGGGCAATACCAATGCGCCGTCGATCCTGATGGGGTGGAAAGGGGCCGAGCATATTCTGGCGGACGCCCGTTAGAGCGCCGTGAATTCATGTATCCGATTGAACGCAACGCGCCCTAGCGGCGGATCAGGGCCAGCGTCAGCAAGATCGCCGCCAGAGGCAGCGAGAAGGAATAGCCGAAATGCCCATATCCAAACGCGCCGATCACGCCGCCGATCAGGAACGTGCCCAAAAGCTGAGTCAGGATCGACAGCTTGCGGCGGTCAACATGCAGGTCGGGATCTGCGTAGGCGGCACCATAGGCGGCGCGGCCAAGTTCGATCCCCACATCGGTAATCATGCCGGTGGCATGGGTGGTGCGGATGCGCGCGCCGGAAAGTTTGGTGATCGTGGCGTTCTGCAATCCCATGATGAAGGCGATCAGGCCGAGGCCCAGATGCGTTGACACGGGGGTGGACAGATTCAACGCGCCCACGGCGGCAAGCACCACAAACAGGGCGCCTTGCAGCCCGATGGGCAGTGTATATTGGCGGGCTCTGGCGTGACGACGGGCCCAGTTGATCAGAAAGGCCGAAGTTGCCGCGCCGCTTACAAACAAGCCAATGGCAAGCACGCTTTTCATCGCAAGCGCCAGGTTTTGCAACGCGACCTGATCCGCAAGCTGCGACAGATAGCCGGTCATGTGTGAAGTATAGCTGCCAAGTAGAATGAAACCGCCGGCATTCGCGCATCCGGCAATTGCGGCAAGAATCGTTGCCAGAATCCGGTCAGAAAAGTCGCTCCGCCGATGAGCGGCGATCAAGCCGGTTTGGCGCAACATGCGCAATTTGCGGTGCCGGACGGGCATCATTCGCCTCGCGGGAAGCGTTTGCTTTCCTCAAGGATGTTCAGATCCATATGATTGCGCATGTAGCGCTCCGAGGCGGCACGCAGGGGTTGGTGATCCCAGGGGTAGTAATTGCCATTGCGCAGGGCCTCATAGACCACCCAGCGGCGGGCCTGGGATTGGCGGACCTCGGCGTCATAGGCGCCAAAATCCCAAAGGTCTTTGGTTTGGCTTTGGAAATGCGCCAGCACCTCGGCGGCGCGGGGATCGGTGGCGAGGTTTGTTTCCTCGTCCGGGTCGGCGGCCATATCGAACAGCATATCAGGATCGGCGGGGCAATGGATGTATTTCCACGCGCCTTCGCGGATGGCGATCATCGGGGTGATGGTGCCTTCGGCGGCATATTCCATCAGCACCGGGGTGGTGCGCAGGGTGCCGGTGGCGAGGGGTAGCAGGCTTTCGCCGTCGGTCCAGGGCATCACCTCGGCCATGGAAATCCCGGCCAGATCGCAGAGGGTGGGGGTCAGGTCGATGGTGGAAACCGGCGTGTCGATACGTTGGGGCTTCAGATCGGGGGCGGCGATCATCATTGGCACCCGCGACGCACCCTCGAAGAAGTTCATCTTGAACCATAGACCTTTGCGGCCCAGCATTTCCCCGTGATCGGAAACGAAAATCACAATAGCCTCCTGGCGGGAGGCCTCAAGGGCCGCGAAAATCTCGCCGATCTTGTCATCGACATAGGAGATATTGGCAAAATAGCCTTGGCGGGCGCGGCGGATATGCTCGGCTGTGACCTCAAGGCTGCGCCAATCGCAGGCGTCCATCAGGCGTTGGGAATGGGGGTCCATGTCTTCGTAGTCCAGGCCCTGGGGAGGCTCGCATTCGGGGGCGTCATTGTAGAGATCCCAGTATTTGCGCCGGGCAACGAAAGGATCATGCGGGTGGGTGAAGCTGGCGGTCAGGCACCAGGGGCGTTTATCAATACCACGCGACAGGTCATAGATTTTCTGCACCGCTTGGTGGCAGACATCATCATCATATTCGAGTTGATTGGTGATTTCGGCCACGCCCGCCCCGGTGACCGAGCCGAGGTTGTGATACCACCAGTCAATCCTCTCGCCCGGTTTGCGGTAGTCTGGTGTCCAGCCGAAATCGGCGGGGTAGATGTCGGTGGTGAGGCGCTCCTCAAACCCGTGCATCTGGTCGGGGCCGACAAAATGCATCTTGCCCGAGAGGCAGGTGTAATAGCCCGCGCGGCGCAGATGATGCGCGTAGGTGGGGATGTCAGAGGCAAATTCGGCGGCATTGTCATAGACCCGCGTGCGGCGGGGCAAAGCACCTGACATGAAGGCAGCACGGGCGGGCGCACAAAGCGGTGAGGCGGTATAGGCATTGGCAAATCGCACCGAATGCTGGGCCAGGCGGCGCAGGTTCGGCGCGTGCAAGAAATCTGCCGGGCCATCATCGAACAGGGTTCCGGTGAGTTGATCAACCATCAGGATCAGAATATTCGGACGGCTGGTCATGGCATCTCCTGCGGGCTGGGGCTTTGGCGCTATCGGTGGCGCGAGATGGCGCGGGCTGCAAGGAAAAACAACATCAGCAGACGGGCTTTCGTTGAATCGGCCCGGATTTGGTTGCGGTTTTTTTCACACTGCGGTTGACGCCATCATGGGCAGCGGCCATGCTTCAGGCTTGGCACCACTTCGGCAGTTCTTTGCCAAGGGCGGTGGGCAACTTAAAGCAAAGCCGCGCGCAAGAATCGTTTGCCAGACGGGTAAATCGCGGGTTATTGATTACGTAATCAAGAAAAACACCCCGGAAAAATCCGGGGCTCATCAGGGAGACTTCTATGTCCAATGAACTGAACTATCTGCTGTCACGCGCCGCCAAAGGCCTGATGAGCCGCCGTGAATTCGTCGGTCGTGCCGGGGCTTTGGGTGTGATGGCGACAACGGCGAACGCGCTGTTGGCGACGGCTGCGCTGGCCGAAGGGCCAAAAAAAGGCGGCCATGCGTCTTTGGGTCTGGCGGGGGGGGAAAGCTCGAACACGCTCGATCCGGCGCTGTCGTTGAGCCAGGCCCCCTATAACGTGATGGCCCATATCGGTGAGCCACTGGTGCGGGTCAACCCTGACAACACGCTGGATTTGCGTGTGGCCGAAGAGATCAGCTCGACGCCCGACGCCAAGGTCTGGAAATTCAAGATCCGCCAGGGGGTCAAATTCCATGATGGCGCGACGCTGAGTGCTGATGATGTGCTGAAAACCATGCAGCGCCACTCGGATGAAAAGGCAACCTCAGGTGCGCTTGGCATCATGAAGGGCATTGCCTCCATGAAGGCCGAGGGGGATATGTTCGAAATCACCCTGACCGATGCCAATGCCGACTTGCCCTATCTGATGGCGGATCGCCACCTGATGATCCAGCCCGGTGGTGGCGTGGAAAACCCGGCCAGCGGCATCATGTCGGGCCCTTACAAGATTGTCGTCAACGAGCCGGGCGTGCGCCACACCTTTGAGCGTTTTGCCGATTATTGGGATGACAGCATCGGTCATTTCGACACCACCGAAATTCTGATCATCAACGACGTGACCGCGCGCACCGCCGCGTTGCAATCGGGCAAGGTGCAGTTTGCCAACCTGATTGATCCGAAAATTGCCGATCTTCTGGGCAAAGCCCCCGGTGTTGTGCTTGAGCGTACGCAAGGGCGTGGTCAGAACGTGTTCGTGATGCATGTTGATACAGCGCCGTTTGATAACAACGATCTGCGTCTGGCGCTGAAATATGCGATTGATCGTCAGGAAATGGTGGACAAGATTCTGCGCGGCTACGGCACTGTCGGCAATGATATCCCGATCAACGCCGCCTATCCGCTGTTTGATGAAACCATCCCGCAGCGCCCATTCGATCTGGCCAAGGCGGCCGAGCATTACAAGGCTTCGGGGCATGATGGTTCGCCCATCATTCTGGAAGTCTCGGAGGTGGCTTTCCCCGGCGCGATTGATGCGGCGCAATTGTTCCAGCAATCGGCGCAAAAGGCCGGGATTCCGCTGGAGATCAAGCGCGATCCAGCGGACGGTTACTGGAATGACGTCTGGAACAAAGTGCCGTTCTGCGCCAGCTATTGGGGCGGACGTCCGGTGCAGGATCAGATGTATGCCACGGCCTATCTGTCCACAGCCGACTGGAACGATACCAAGTTCAAGAATGAGAAGTTTGACGCGCTGCTGATGTCGGCCCGCGCCGAGCTTGATCAGGATAAGCGCAAGACAATGTATCGCGAAATGGCGGATATCTTGATGAACGAGGGCGGTTTGATCCTGCCGATGTTCAACGATTTCCTTGATGCCCGCAGCGATGGCATCATGGGTTGGGTGAGCAATCCGAACGGCGACATGATGAATGATCAAGCCGCCATCAAGTGCTGGATGGCCTGAGGGTGCATCCGATTGCAAAACTCCTGGTCCAGCGCATCGCGCTGGGCCTGCTTTTGCTTGTGGCCGTTTCGGCAATCATTTTCCTTGGGGTTGAATTGTTGCCCGGTGACGCCGCCGAGGCGGTGCTGGGGCAAAGTGCGACACCAACCTCGCTGGCCAATCTGCGCGCCGAAATGGGGCTGAACGAGCCGCCGCTGACGCGCTATGTGGCTTGGCTGGGCGGAATTCTGACCGGCGATCTGGGCCGGTCCTTGACAAATCAAAGCGATATTGCTGCTGATATCGGCCAAAGGCTGGGCAATACGCTGTTTCTGGCCGGTTGTGCTGCGGCCATCGCCGTGCCGCTGGCGATCCTTTTGGGGCTGGTGGCCGCGCGCTATAACGGGCGCTGGCCTGACAAGGTGATCTCGGCTGTCACCCTGTCCACGATCAGCCTGCCCGAATTTGTGATGGGCTATATCGTGTTGTTCTATCTGGGGGTGAAGTGGCAGTTGTTCACCACCGTGGCGATGGTGACCAGCAATATGTCTTTGGGTGAGCGATTGCAGACCATCGTCTTGCCGGTGATCGTGCTGGTTCTGGTGGTGCTGGCGCATATGATGCGGATGACGCGGGCGGCGATCTTGAACGTGATGCAATCGGCCTATATCGAGACCGCCGAGTTGAAGGGATTGTCGCCGCTGACGGTGATCTGGCGCCATGCCTTTCCCAACGCGATTGCGCCGGTGGTCAATGTGGTGATGCTGAACCTTGCCTATCTGGTGGTGGGCGTGGTCGTGGTTGAAGTGGTGTTCGTTTATCCGGGTATGGGGCAATATCTGGTCGATCACGTCTCGAAACGCGATTTGCCGGTGGTGCAGGCCTGCGGGATGATCTTCGCCGCCGTTTACATCGGGTTGAACATTCTGGCGGATGTGATCTCGATTCTGGCCAATCCGCGCTTGAGGCACCCAAAATGATCCGTATCCCTGTTTCCGCCTTGATCGGTCTGTTCATAACAGGCGCGTTCTTTTTCGTGGCGATTTTCGCGCAATGGGTCGCGCCATACCGGATGGATGAATTGGTGGGCGGGGTCTGGGATCCGATGTCTCGCACCAATCTGCTGGGCACCGATTCCATTGGCCGCGATCTGCTCAGTCGGATGATTTTCGGCGCGCAGGTCACGATTTTCGTGGCAACGGCGGCGACAATCCTGTCGTTTGTGACCGGCTCGGTGCTGGGCTTTCTGGCGGCGACGGCGGGGGGCTGGCTCGATCAGGTGCTGTCGCGCTTTGTTGATCTGATGATGGCGATCCCGTCGCTGATCATGGCGCTGGTGGTGCTGACAGCGGTGGATGTGACCATTCCGACGCTGATCATCGTGATGGGATTGCTCGATTCCACCCGCGTTTTCCGTCTCAGCCGGGCGGTGGCGGTGGATATCACGGTGATGGATTATGTCGAGGCGGCGCGGTTGCGCGGTGAGGGGCGGGGATGGATCATCTTTCAGGAGATTCTGCCCAACGCCCTGTCGCCCTTGGTGGCGGAGCTGGGCCTGCGCTTCATTTTTGCGGTTTTGTTCATTTCTACGCTTTCGTTCCTTGGCCTTGGCGTGCAACCGCCCTTGGCGGATTGGGGCGGGTTGGTGAAAGAAAATTCCTCGGGGCTGGTCTATGGCATCCCGGCGGCGCTGATCCCGGCGCTGGCGATTGCGGCACTGGCAATCTCGGTCAACATGGTGGCCGATTGGGTGTTGTCGCGCACCACCAGCCTGAAAGGGGGTCGTGGTGCCTGATATTCTGGAAATCAAAGGGCTGAAGATCGAGGCGACATCCTACCCGCCGGGTGAACCACCGCGCGAAGTAACGCTGGTGGAGGGCGTGTCGGTTACAGTGCAAAAGGGCAAGGTTCTGGGGCTGATCGGTGAATCCGGGGCCGGGAAATCGACCATCGGCCTGTCGGCGATGTCTTATGGGCGCGGCGGGGTGCGGCTGTCGGGGGGCGAGGTGCTGCTGAACGGGCGCAATATTCGCGGGGCAAAACCGGCAACACTGCGCGCGCTGCGTGGCAAGGAAGTAACCTATGTCGCACAATCGGCGGCTGCGGCGTTCAACCCGGCCAAGCGGCTGATGGAACAGGTGATCGAAGCGACGCTGCATCACAATGTGATGCCCCGCGCCGAGGCCGAAGCGCGGGCGGTGTCGCTGTTTCGCAGCCTTGGCCTGCCCGACCCGGAAACCATTGGCAACCGCTATCCGCATCAGGTGTCGGGTGGGCAGTTGCAACGCGCGATGACGGCGATGGCGCTGTGCTCCAAGCCCGATTTGGTGATTTTTGATGAACCCACAACCGCGCTGGATGTGACCACGCAAATCGACGTGCTGGCCGCGATCAAGGATGCGATCCGGCTGACCGGGGTGGCGGCACTGTATATCACGCATGATCTGGCGGTGGTGGCGCAGGTGGCCGATGATATTCTGGTGCTGCGCGGCGGCAAGATGGTGGAATATGGCTCCACCGACCAGATCATCAATGCCCCAAGGCAGGACTATACCCGCGCCCTGGTCTCGGTGCGCTCGATTGAGCATGTGGAAAAGCCCGAAGCCGCGCCGGTGTTGTCGGTTTCGGGGGTGACGGCGCGCTACAAGGGTACGGGTTTCGACGTGCTGAAGAATGTGACCGTCGATCTGCCCGCCGGGCAGACGCTGGCGGTGGTGGGCGAAAGCGGGTCAGGAAAATCGACGCTGGCAAGGGTGATCACCGGGTTGTTGCCGGCAGCGAAAGGCAAGATCAGCTTTGACGGGCGCGTCTTGTCGCCCGATCTGGCCCGTCGCAGCCGTGACGATTTGCGCGAATTGCAGATGATCTATCAGATGGCCGACACGGCGATGAACCCAAGGCAAACCGTGGGCACCATTATCGGGCGGCCCTTGCAGTTCTATTTCGGCCTGACAGGGGCGGCAAAGCGCGAGCGGATTCAGGAATTGCTGGATCAGATCGAAATGGGCGCAGGGTTCATTGATCGCTATCCTGCGGAACTGTCGGGCGGGCAAAAGCAAAGGGTCTGCATCGCGCGCGCGCTGGCGGCCAA
>JAGPBG010000210.1 GCA_018063485.1 Cypionkella sp. | reverse complement strand
GTGCTGGTCGGCGGCGCGCCTCTGAATGAGGAATTCAGCAAGGCCATCGGTGCCGACGCCTATTGCCGCGATGCCGCTGTTGCGGTGGAAACCGCCAAGCAATATGTCTCCCGCAAGCACAATCGCCCCAACGTCTGAGGGCCAGTTTCCTGATACTTCATCATGGAAAATTGATCTGGCCCCGGACTTGCTCCGGGGCTTTTTCGTCACCACGTAAAGAGGAGGGAGGAACTGCCATGCCACTACCTCATTTTCTGCTCCTGATCGCAACCGTCATCGTTGTCGCCGGGGCCTCTATCGCGCTGACCGTCGCATTGAACATCCCAGTGATCTGGCTGATGTTGGGTGCTTTGATCGGGGCCACCGTTGTCAGGGGCCTGTCTTGGCGCTGAATGACATCACCCTCACCGAACAAGGCCTTGCGCCAAGCGGTCAAGGCCGGGTTCTTCTGATCGCCTGCGGGGCGCTGGCGCATGAGGTGATGGCCCTGAAACGCCTCAACTCCTGGGACCACCTTGATCTGCAATGCCTGCCTGCCAATCTTCATCTTTATCCCAATAAAATCACCGATGCTGTTGCCAGAACCGTGATTGAAAAACGTGATGGTTACGCGTCGATCTTCATCCTTTACGCTGACTGTGGCACTGGTGGGCTATTGCAGGAAAAGTGCAAGGAACTGGGCGTCGAGATGATCGCCGGCCCGCATTGTTATTCGTTTTTTGAAGGCAATGACGCCTTCGCCGAGCACACGGATTCCGAATTCACTGCTTTTTACCTGACCGATTTTCTGGTCCGGCAATTTGATGCTTTCGTCTGGCGTCCGATGGGCCTTGATCGTCACCCGGAATTGCTTGAGATGTATTTCGGCAATTACACCGACCTGATTTATCAGGCCCAGACCAATGATCCTGCCCTTGATGCCAAGGCCGAAGACTGCGCCCGCCGCTTGGGCCTGGCCTATCAACGCCGCTTTACCGGTTATGGCGACCTCGCCACCGCGATGGAAACCGCCGCGAAAACCTGACGGCTTTGCAGCCCATCTCCAAACCGCTACTCCACTCCCATGGCCCGACAAGTCGCCCTGACCCGATTGCGCGATTCTTGGCACATCGGATGGGCGAAAGGGCGCTCGCCTAGGAGGGAATCATCACCGGCGAGCATGGTATCGGGAAGGGAAAACTGGCATTGATGGAGACAGAACATGGGCCCGCCTGGTTCGTGATGGGGCAGAACAAACGGGCGCTCGGCCCGCATGATCTGATGAATCCCGGAAAGCCTGTGCCACAGAAATGACCGCCGAAACCTTTGCCCGCAGCTTTGCCCATGCCTTCGCTATGCAAGACGCAGACGCCATCACCGCCCTTCTGGCCGATAACGGCGAATTGCTCAGTCTGACCGGACAACTGGCAGAAGGTCAAAAGGCCGCGCAATCAGTGCTGGCCGCTGAGTTTGAAGGTATCTTCGCCCGTGCCCGTCTTGTCACCGGCAAAGGCCATATCCGTCCCTTGGGCACCGGGCGCGCCCTGCTGCGCCAGCGCTTTGTGGTTACCGGCGCGCTGGATGCCAATGGCTCGGAGATGAACCGATTTGGGGCCATCCTTATTGCGGTTCTGGCCGCCGAGGCAAGCCAATGGCGCGCGCTGCACCTCAGCTTTGTGGCACTTCCTTAAACCGTCTGCGCCCCAAGCAACGCCCGTGCCGCATCCCGTGCGGCCTCGGTCACCCTGTCTCCAGCCACCATCCGCGCGATTTCCTCTATCCGCTGATCCGCCGACAGCGCCGTGACCGTCGACAGCGTCTGCCCGCCCGTCACCCGCTTTTCCACCCGCCAATGATGCCGCCCCAGCGCCGCCACCTGCGGGCTGTGTGTGACCACCAAAATCTGCGCCTGTGTCGCCAAGGCTTGCAACCGCCGCCCCACCGCATCCGCCGTGGCCCCGCCAACGCCGCGATCAATCTCATCGAAAATCAGCGTCAGCCCCGGCGTGTTGCCGGTCAGACAGACCTTGAGCGCCAGCAAAAACCGTGACAACTCGCCCCCCGAAGCAATCTTGTTCAGTGCCCCGGCAGGCGCGCCCGGATTGGTCGCCACGGTAAAGGTTACCGCATCCGCGCCCTCCGGCCCCGGCTCGCCAGCCGCCACCTCGGTGTGAAACAGCGCCCGCTCCATCTTCAACGGCGCAAGTTCCCCCGCCATCGCCTTGTCCAGCCGTTTCGCCGCCGCCGTCCGTTGCTTGGTCAAAGCTGCGGCCTCGGCTTGATACGTGGCCTCGGCCAAGGCCAAAATCTGCTGCAGGCGCGCCAGATCAGCCGTGCCACCGTCAATTGCCGCCAAGCGTGCGCGCAAATCATCGGCAAAATCACCCAAATCATCGGGCAAGACCGAATGTTTGCGGGCCAGCGCGCGAATGGCGAAAAGCCGCTCCTCCAGCGCTTCCAACTCATGCGGATTGAAATCCAACTGGCGCAAGCAAGTCTCGACCCCCTCTTGCGCCTCACCCAGTTCAATCAAACTGCGGTTCAGCGCCGCAATCGGGGCCTCCAACGCGCCCTCGGCCCGTTCCGACGCACCTTCAAGCCAGCGCAAGGCGTCGCGCGCAGCCGCCTCGGCCCCGTCATTCAGCGCTGAAAACGCTCGCGCGATATCGCTGCGGATGCGCTCGGCCCCCTGCATGGAACGGCGGCGCGCATCCAGCACCGCCTCTTCACCGGGATTGGGATCAAGCTTGTCCAACTCGGCCACTGCATGACGCAAGAACTCTTCCTCGGCCTGCGCGCGCGCCAAAGCCGCCTCGGCCCGCGCCAGAGCCTCACCTGCCGCCGCTTGGCCCCGCCATGCCAAACGCGACGCCTCCACCGACACTCCGGCAAATGTGTCCAACAACTGCCGGTGCCCACGTGGATTGAGCAGTCCACGGTCATCGTGCTGGCCGTGCAATTCGACCAGAGTATCGGAAAGTTCGCGCAACACCTCGCCGGTGACGCGCCGGTCATTGACCCAGGCCGTCTTGCGCCCGTCGGCCGTGTTGATCCGGCGCAAGATCACTTCGCCCTCGGCCTCGATCCCGGCCTCGGCCAGAACCGCCAATGCCGCATGGCCCGCAGGCAGATCAAACACCGCCGTCACTTCGCCCTGTGCCGCCCCGGTGCGCACCAATTCGGACCGCCCGCGCCAGCCCAGCACGAATCCCAAAGCATCCAGCAGGATGGATTTGCCCGCCCCGGTTTCCCCGGTCAGCACATTCAGACCGGCCCCAAGCTCAAGCCCCAGCCGGTCGATAATCAGAACATCGCGGATCTCAAGGCTGCGAAGCATGGTCTGCACCACCGGGCGACCGTGACCCGAAGGTCACAGCCACTCGCCTCTGATCATCTGGCGATAAATCCTGGACAGCCAACTGGTGCCCCTGGCCTCGGGGGCAAGGCCCTGGTTCTTGAGCAACCGGAAAGTGTCATCATAGAATGGGCTGGATTGATAATTATAGCCCAGAATCGCGCCGGCGGTTTGCGCTTCATCCGTCAGACCCAGCGCGAGATAGGCTTCAACCAAGCGGTGCAACGCCTCGGCGGTGTGGGTCGTGGTCTGGAAATCCTGCACCACGGTGCGGAAACGGTTGATCGCGGCGGCATAATCCTTGCGTTTCAGATAGTAACGCCCAACTTCCATTTCCTTGGCTGCCAAATGGTCAAACGCCAGATCAAATTTAAGAATCGCCGATTTCGCATATTCGCTGTCGGGATACAGCTCGATCACCACGCGCAGTGATTGCAGCGCCTGATAGGTCAGCCCCTGATCGCGGCCCACTTCGTCAATCTGGTCATAATAAGACAGCGCCATCAGATATTGCGCATAGGCGGCATCTTCGTCGCCTGGATAGAAATCAAGGAAGCGCTGGGCCGCGACGCGGGCTTCTGGATATTGTCGCGCTTTGTGCAGTGTAAAGGCCTGCATGATCAATGCGCGCTTGGCCCATTCCGAATAAGGATACAGTCGCTCGACTTCTTGGAAATAGGTCAGCGCCTCGCCGGGCTTTTTTGTGGTTTCCAGCGTCAACTCGCCACGTTTGTAGATTTCTTCGGCAGTATAAGTGTCCAGCGCCCGATCATTGGGCTTGCCGGCACCGCAAGAGGCCAAGGTGCCGACCAGAAGCGCCACGCCAAAACCCCGCGCCAATCCCGCTTTTCCGCCTGCCATCTTCAGCCAACCCCAATTGCCACTTCGCGGCCACCCCGATCCGGGCGGTTCACGCTGCTCTCGGCCCGTCCTAGCACATAAAAATCCGGGGCGCAAAACGGCTTTCACTGCTTTGCCACATCAGATCAAAGACGTGAGGGAAGATCGCCATGATGAACGCCAACGCCGGGCAGTTTGCCACCGGTTACTTCGCCACATTCCACGAAACGCCAGCTTCCCGCTGTGGCAAAAAGCACACGCAGCAACCGGTTGGTCAAGGCATGCCCGGCCCTGATCCCGGTATAGCGCCCCAGAATCGGCCCGCCGGCGAGTGCCAGATCGCCCAACGCATCCAGCATCTTGTGGCGCACCGGCTCATCGGCATAGCGCAGGCCACCGGGACTAAGCACCTGATCGCCATCAAAAACGACAGCGTTTTCCAAAGTGCCCCCCAAAGCCAGCCCCTTTTCGCGCATCATCTGCACATCGATCTTGCGGCAAAAGGTTCGGCTGTCCGACAGTTCGCGCACGAAAGCACCGTTCGACATGTTCAGCACTTTTTCCTGCCGTCCGATGGCGGCCTCTTCGAAATCGATCGCGAAATCAATCTCCAGCATCTCCGAAGGCTCCAGACGCGCCAGGGCATCGCCGTCACGCACTTCAACCGCTTTCAGCACCCGGATTGCACGCACCTGCGCCTCTTGCTCGACCGGCCTGCCGCCAGCAAGCCCTCAACAAAG
>JAGPBG010000209.1 GCA_018063485.1 Cypionkella sp. | reverse complement strand
ATCCTGCCGGGCGGCTTGCAAAGCAGGGGCCAAATTCTCAGGCGATGCGCGAATTCCGTTTTACCGATCTGGCCCAGATCGAAGCGGCACAAGCCGACATACGGGCGCTGATCCTTGAGGCGATCGCGGTTGAATCCGCAGGGTTGAAAGTGGCGTTTGCGCAAAAGCAGGCATTGGTCTTGCCGCCTGAATTGACCTCACGGTTCGATGCAGATCCGGCGTTTGAGCGGGCCTTTTGCGCTTTGACGCCGGGGCGTCAGCGAGGTTATGTGCTGCATTTTACAGGGGCAAAACAGAGCGCAACGCGGGCGGCGCGAATTGAAAAATACCGGTCCCGGATCCTGGCGGGAAAAGGCATTGTGGACCGCGAATGAAAAAAAGCGGCCCGGTGGGCCGCCTTTCGTGAGTGTTCAAAGGCTTATTCTGCCGGTTTGAGCGAGGCGAGATAGGCCGCGATGTCATCGCCGCCCTTGGCGAGCTTGAAGGTCATCTTGGATTTCGCAGCCGCATCGCCGGTTTTCTCTTGCAGCCATTTGCTTGGGTCAACGACATAGGCGGCCAGTTCTTCCTCGGTCCAGACGGTGCCAGCAGCGCCGACAGCCTTGGTGGCTTCGTCATATTTATCGGCAAATTCAGCCTCGGTTCCGACGACGCGACCGATCACGCCATACAGGTTCGGGCCGGTCTTGCCGCCCTTTTGAATGGCGGTGCCATCATCGGCGATGATCGAATGGCAGGCTTTGCACTTTTTGAAATCGGATTCGCCTTTGGCAGCATCAGGATCGGCAAAAGCCGGAGCGGTCAGCGCGGTCAGGGCGAAGGCGGCAATCAGGGTCAGTTTGGTCATTTGGTCCTCATCAATGGATCGGCGGGCGGCGAAGCAGTCGAATCGCCAAAGGCGTATTGCAGGTACAAGTTAAACCTCGGAACGGGAAACGCAACTTGCATGCTTGTCGCAGGCCAAGGTTGGCCGAGATAAGGCCAAAGGTTACTTCAATCAAAGTATTGCGGAAAGGTCTTGATCAAGGCTGCATCGAGGTCAGCCATGATTACCGGCAGGCCCAGATCGACCAGCGAGGTAACGCCATGGTCACGGATGCCGCAGGGCACGATGCCTGAAAAATGCGAAAGGTCGGGTTCAACATTGATCGAGATGCCGTGAAAGCTGACCCAGCGGCGCAGTTTCACACCGATGGCGGCGATTTTGTCCTCGGTGGGTTTGCCATCAGGGCCGGGGCGATCGGGGCGGCTGACCCAGACGCCAACGCGGCCCGGGCGGCGCTCGCCCTTGACGTTGAATTCGGCCAAAGTCGCGATCACCCAGTTTTCCAGCGCGCAGACAAATTTACGCACATCGCGGCCACGGCTGTTCAGATCAAGCATGCAATAGGCCACCCGTTGGCCGGGGCCGTGATAGGTGTATTGCCCGCCTCGGCCCGCCGTGAACACCGGAAAGCAGTCGGGATCGGTCAGATCGGCGGGGTTCGATGAGGTGCCGGCAGTATAGAGCGGCGGATGTTCCAACAGCCAGATCGCCTCGGGGGCGGTGCCTGCGGCGATTTCGGCCACGCGGGCCTCCATCGCTGCGAGGGTTTCCCGGTAGGGCGCAAGCCCGTCCAGATGCTGCCATTCCACCTTGCCCATCGCCATTCCCCGCCGTTGATCGTGCTACATGTGGCGCGGCAGGGTGCAGATTGCAACGGGGCAGCAGAATCCCTCTTTTCATCAGCCAAGACAGCGGCTAAAGAACCGCCATCCCAGCCGGATCAAGTGCGGATGTGGCGGAATTGGTAGACGCGCAGCGTTGAGGTCGCTGTTCTTTAATCGGAGTGAAAGTTCGAGTCTTTTCATCCGCACCAATCCGGCGGGGATCAAAGCGCCAAGGCGCAGCAGTTTCCAGAGAATTCAATCGCTGAAGGTAAAGGTCATGCCGTCATGGGCGGGGCTGGTGCCTGCGGGCAATTCGCCCAGCAAAGTGGCATAATCCATGTCTATGTGCATGTTTGTGATCACCGCCGCTTGCGGTTTCGCCCGCGCGATCCATTCCAGCGACAGTGCAAGATGCGCATGGGTGGGGTGGGGTTTGCGGCGCAGGGCGTCGAGAATCCAGCATTCAAGCCCCATCAGATGTGGCCAGACCGCCTCGGGGATCGCCACCACATCGGGCAGATAGGCCAGATTGCCGACCCGAAACCCCAAGGCGTCCATCGAGCCGTGATCGACGGTGAAGGGGGTGAAGCGGATTGCACCGCCCGCGCCGCTGATGTCAAACGGGCCGTTGATGTCGTGCAGATCAAGGATCGGCGGATAGGGCGAGCCGTGTGGCTGCACGAAAGCATAGGCAAAGCGCGAGATCAGCGCATCCTGGGTGGGCGCATCGGCCCAGACCGGCAGACGGCGGTGCTGATTATGCACAATCTGGCGCAGATCGTCGATGCCATGGACATGATCGGCGTGCGAATGGGTGTAGACCACGGCGTCGAGCGTGCCGATGCCCGCGCCCAAAAGCTGATCGCGCATGTCGGGCGAGGTGTCGATCAGAACGCGGGTGATGGCGTCGCCGTTGATCCGTTCCACCAGCAGCGAGCAGCGACGGCGGCGGTTCTTCGGCTCGGATGGGTCGCAATGGCCCCAATCGCCACCGATGCGCGGCACACCTGCCGAAGAGCCACAGCCCAGAATGGTAAAGCGAAGCTGGGCCATCATCGAACCTGCGCGCGGGTAAAGAGGCGGTCGAAATTGGCGGTGGTGGCGGCGGCGAACTCGGCCTCGCTAACGTTGAACAATTTCGCGCCTGTCTTGGCGGTGAAGGCGGTATAGGCCGGTTCATTGCGGCGCCCGCGATGGGGCAGGGGGGCAAGATAGGGGCTGTCGGTTTCCAGAAGGATATGGTCCAGCGGGGCGGCGGCAAAGATATCGCGCAGCACTTGCGATTTGGGGAAGGTGGCGATGCCCGACATCGAGAGGTAAAAGCCCATATCGAGCGCCGCCTGTGCGAGGGCTGCGCCCGAGGAAAAGCAGTGCATGACGCAAGTGTAGGGGGCCCGGTCCATGCCTTCGCGCAGGATGCGGGCCATGTCGTCATCGGCGGCGCGGGCATGGATGATCAGGGGCAGGCCGGTTTGCTGGGCGGCCTGGATATGGACACGAAGCGCCTGTTGCTGGGCCGCAGCACTGTCGGCGGTGTAGTGGTAATCAAGGCCGGTTTCGCCGATACCCACGCATCTGGGATCATCCGCCAGAGCCACCAGATCGGCAAGGGTGAAGGGCGGATGCTCCGCCACGCTCATCGGATGCACGCCTGCGGCATAGAACACGCCTGCATAGCTCGCGGCGATAGCGCGCACGGCGGGCAGGTTCGGCAGTTTGGTGCAGATGGTGACCATGCGTTTGACGCCAGCGGCATGGGCGCGGGAAATGATTTCCGGCAGTTCCTCGGCAAAGTCGGGGAAATCGAGGTGGCAATGGCTGTCAACGATTTCAAAGGCCATGGGCGCTACCTCGGGGCGAGCAGTTTCGCCTGTTCATCAATCTTCAAAAGCATATCCATCAGAAGTGCGGCAGGGTCAAGGTTGACCGCCTTGCCCCGACGCGCACGCAGGCCAAGGGTTTGCGCCAATTCCGCCCAAGCGCGGGCGGCTTGGGGGGTGGGGGAGAGGCGCGCGATCAGATCGGCCTCAGTCGGGGCGGCCTCGGGCGGGGTGTGTTGCAAGATGCCCGCGCGGGCAAGGCGGGCAAGGAAGAGATCAATCAGGGTGACGATCAGATCAAAGCGCGATTCGGCCCCCTTGGCGGCCCCGGCATCGGCAAGGGTTTGCGCCATCGGGCGATCCAGCCGGGGCAGGGTGGTGAAGAGGCGGATCAGCGTGGCATAGGTCTTGAGGCCGTCAAGATTGGTCAACCGGAAGGCTTCCCCGACGGAACCGCCGGCCAGTTCAGCCAGAGCGCTGCGCTGTTGGGGGGCCACTTCGCCGCCTGCCTGGGTCAGCGCATCCGACAGCGCCTGTGGCGGCAGTGGGGCAAGGCGCAACTCTCGGCAGCGTGAGCGAATGGTGGGCAAAAGGCGCGCGGGTTGGTGGGCGATCAGCAGCAGGGTCACGCGGGCAGGGGGTTCTTCGAGCAGTTTCAGCGGCGCGTTGGTGGCCTGCGGGTTCATCTCGTCCAGGCAATCAAGGATGGCGACGCGGCGACCGCCATCGGCAGAGGAAAGGGAGAAATAGTTTTTCAGCTTGCGGACTTCATCCACCGAGATGATCTCGGCCAGTTTGGCCTTTTTCTCATCATAAGCACGGCGCAGCAGGAAAAACCGGCCCTCGGCCTGTGCCGCCATGCGGCGGGCAACCGGGTGATCGGCGGCGATGTCAAGGCTGGTGGGCGGCGGCGGGGCGAACATGCCGCCATCATCGTCGGGGGTGGCCAGCAGAAAGCGGGCGATGCGCCAGGCGAGGGTGGCCTTACCGATGCCCTTGGGGCCGGTGATCAGCCAGCCGTGGTGCAACCGGCCCGAGGTGTAGGCGGCCAGAAACTCGGCCTCGGCCGACGATTGGCCGAAAAGATGCAAGGTGTCGCGCGGATGCGGCGCGCCCTCGATCCGGTCGGATTGTGGGATCTCGTCGCTCATGGGGGCAGATGCGCAAGGACGGCGACCAGAACCTCGGCGGCGATTTCCTCGGGCGGGCGCGCGCCGTTGATCACGCACAAACGGGCGGGATTGGCGCGGGCGAGGGCCAGAAAGCCGTCACGGGCCTTTTGTTGCACGGCAAGGCCCATATCCTCGAACCGCATTTCAGTGTCGGCACGGGCGGTAGCGCGGGCAAGGCCCAAGGCCGGATCAATGTCGATCAGAAAGGTCAGATCGGGTTCAACGCCGATCATAAGGGCGTGCAACTGATCCACAGCAGCGGCCAGATCGCCG
>JAGPBG010000208.1 GCA_018063485.1 Cypionkella sp. | reverse complement strand
CATATTGGGTCATCCTCAATCTGAGTGGCACAACCTTGCTCTGAGGTGACAGATCAGAGGAATATTTCTTTGTGCTAACTTGAAATATGTGCCCGGCAGCAGAGTGGCGGTCGATCACGCTGGCCGAACAGAGTCCGATGGATCGGTCGTATAGGGCACGCTGGCACCCAAGAGCTTCTGTCCGGGTTGAAGTCTGCATTCGCGATGAGGTCACAGGCAGCGGCAACGGCGGCTTCGCGAATTCCCTGCACGTAGTGGCGCGGTAAATGTGGAACACCGCCTCACAGATTGAGGAAGAACCAATTCAAGGGTTAGGCGACAGGACGAGGCGGCCTTCGTTGGTTATCAACGCCAGGAGTTTGTAAGGAACCCCCTCGAAAAACCCGCGAAAATCACATATCGAATGGCGTTGTTCACCCCTCCATCCTGTTGCTTCAATCGAGAAAGTCCAGTTGGGCGGCCTCAGGATCTGAAATCGGCTGCATCGCGGCAGATCGTGCCATAGGGATACGCTTTCCCCTCCCCGCCGCACCAAAGGCTTGCCCCTTTGATATCATCACATCCCCGCGGGATAGAACAGTTTCCGGCCATCCGGTGACAGCGCGACCGGCAAAGGGGTTGTAGCCAGTAGCATCGTGCAGGTCATTCGCCTTGAACGTCACCTTGTGCCCGGCATTCCAAATCGCAATGTCGGCATCGGCACCGACTTCGAGCTTGCCTTTGCCAGTAAGTCCGAAAATCTCGGCGGGCGCGGTCGCGGTCAACTCGACAAACTTTTGCGCGCCAAGCCGGCCCTTGCTGACCATTGCGTCGAACATAAGCGGCAAGCGCAGCTCAAGCCCCGGCATGCCGTTGGCGATTCGGTTGAATGGCGCATCCGGACCATGAGCGAACTTGCCCGAGGCGTCCAACCGGTAGGGCGCGTGATCTGATGAAACCATCTGCAACGTGCCTGCCGCCAGACCGTCCCAAAGGGCAGACTGATCGTCATGCCTGCGCTGGGGTGGGCTGCACATCAAGCCGGCGGCCTCTTGCCCGGGCAGATTCAACTGATCGCCTGTCATGAAGAGGTAATGTGGGCAGGTCTCTGCCACCACCGGGATGCCGCGCCTCTGCGCAGCTGCCACGATTTCCACGCCTTCTCGGGTCGAGATATGAAACAGCATGATCGGCTGGCCGGTGAACTCGGCAAAGACGCACATGCGGTTGAGGGCTTCGATCTCGGCCGCGCGCGGGTGTGACAGCGGGTGGAACCGCGCAGCTTTGCGGCCACTTTCCAGAAGACGCCGGGTCATCCAGCGGATCAGCCCATCGTTCTCGGCGTGAAAGCACACCAGCGCGCCCTCGGACCGCGCGGCCCATAAAACATCCAGAATGGCCTCGTCGGCGAGGCGCACTTTGTCATAGGTGGTGAATATCTTGATCGATCGATGGCCTTCAGCCATCAATTCCGGCAAGTCGCGGCTCAGATTCTCGCCTGAGACATCCGAAACGATCATGTGAAAAGCATGGTCGATCAACGCGCCCTTGGCGGCAAGCGCCTGATAGTCATCAACCACCTGACGCAACCGCTTGCCAGGATGCTGGGCGGCGAAGGAAACGATGCTGGTGGTGCCGCCATGCAAGGCCGACCGGGTTGCAGATTCGAAGGTGTCGGCATTCATCAGTCCGGCGCCGGAAATCTGCTCGACATGGCAATGGGTATCGACGCCGCCTGGCATCACCAGTCGCCCCCGCGCGTCAATGACGGTGGTGGCCGGGCCAAGCCCGTTACCGATCGCGGCAATCCGTCCGTCCGATACTGCCACATCCACAGACCGGGTTTCCGTGGCGGTGACCACGAGCCCGCCCTCGATCAGCACGTCATGCATCTGTTCGCCCTTCTCGGAGTTCTGCTTCAAGTATTGCTATTGGATACCCAACGTATACACTCAACGGCACTGGAAGTCACGTCTGGCTTTTGTCGTCCCGGATTGTCCGATACTGTCACCACTTACAACAGCAGATACGAGGCAGGCATGAGCCAGGATCAGACCAATTTGCAGACCTTGGGCCAATCGGTTCATGATCGGCTGCGCGGCATGATTCTGGCCGGTGAACTGCCTTCCGGAACACCTTTGCAGGAAAAGAAATTTGCCGAACGCCTTGGCGTGTCCCGCACCCCGGTCCGTGAGGCGGTGGCCCGGCTGACGAGCGAAGGGCTGGTCACGCGCAACGGCAGTGGCGTGCCGACCGTCAGTCAGATTTCCATAACTCAGATCATGGAAATCCTTCATGTTCGCAGGTTGTTGGAGAGCGAATCGGCGCGCCAGGCCGCCAGTGTAAGCGCATCACCCGAGCCGTTCTTGGCCATGCGGGCACGACTGATGCAGTTTCTGCAAGGCGAGCGACCCGGCGTCGCTGAATACGCCCAGTTTGACGAAGACCTGCATGTTCTGATCGCCAGAACGGCAGGATCAACCGTTTTGACCGAGTTGATCAAAGGTCTGAAATTGAAAACCCGTATCTTCGACAAAGGCTCGATCCCGGAACGATTTGAACCGGGCTGTGTCGAGCATATCGAGATCATCGACGCCATCCTGGCCCGTGATCCGGATCGCGCCGAAGCGGCCATGCGCAATCATATCGAGAATGCGCGCAAAGCGATACTCAGCCACCTGTACCGCCTGTTCTGATTTTTCCGCACCGCCGGTTTGCAAAATCCGCGATGAGAAGTTGACTTGGAATTGTTTGTGTATACCGTGTGTATTGATGAGGTATACGAAGTAGGCGCAGAATGGATTCGCTTCCCGTCCAACGACCTGATGGACCGACCTTGGGCATCACGTTTCTTTACTACCGCGACCTTGACCGCGCGTTGACGTTCTATGAACAGGTTTTGGGATTCCAGATCGCGATTGACCAGGGCTGGTCGAAAATCCTGTGCATGTCGGGTGCCGCGCATGTCGGATTGGTCGACGAGGCGCGGGGAATGCACCGGGCGTCAGACCCCAAACCCGTGCAGATCTGCATTCGCGTGCCAGACGTCGATGCGTGGCACGCTTGGGTTGAAACCCATAACGTGACGGGATTGACCGAGGCCAAAAGCAGCGCTGCCCTGCGGATCCGCGCTTTTGTTTTCAACGATCCCGAAGGTTATCAGATTGAAGTTCAGTCCGCCCTCGACTGATCCGGGCGGCCCAAGAAAAAAGACGGCGAATGCCGACAACCCATTCCAACCAGGAGACAACACAGATGACCATCAATACCTCGATGCGCCGCTTGCTGACGACGGCAGTTTTCGTCATGGCCCTGCCCTTGGCAACCATGGTCGACGCCAAGGATATCACGATCGGCCTGACCTCGGACCCGACAGTTCTTGACCCGCAGGCAGGTGAGGAGCTGTCCAGCAACATCATGTTTTACCACATTTATGACCCGCTGGTGCGTCGTGATGCGAACATGGTGTTCACCCCCGGTCTTGCCGAAAGCTGGTCGTTGAAAGATGACAAGACCTGGGTTTTCAAACTGCGCCCCGGCGTGAAGTTCCATAACGGGGCTGAGCTGAAAGCTTCGGATGTGGTCTTCTCGATCGAGCGGCTCAAGGGTTCGGTCATGTCGAACCTGTCGGCCAACATTGCCAGCGCAAAAGCGGTGGATGATCTGACCGTGGAAATCTCCACGCCAGGGCCCTATGCCGCCCTTCCCAATGATCTGGCCGGGATCCTGATCCTGAACGAGGAATATGTGAAGTCTGTAGGCGATACCGAACTTGGCCTGAAGCCAATGGGGACCGGGCCCTACATGCTCAAGGAATGGGTCAAGGAAGATCACCTGACCCTGGAGGCATTCCCCGACTACTACGCGGGCAAGGCCAGGATCGACACCGTGGTATTCCGGCCCATCACAAACCCTGCAACCCGGACCGCCGCCTTGCTGACGGGCGAACTGGATGTGGTGCAGGATCTTGCGGTCCGTGACGTAGAGCGTGTGAAGGCCGAACCCGGCATCACCGTGCTGACCCGACCCAGTCTTCTCAACATCTTGCTGGCGATGGACGTGCGGGAAAAATCACCGACCATCGCGCTGGACAAGAACCCGATGACCGACCGCCGCGTCCGCGAGGCGATCGCCCGCGCCATCGACGTGGCGACCATTGACAAGGTCGTCATGAACGGGCTGGCAACGTCTTCGGCGCAATTCGTGCCGGAGTCGCATGTGGGCTATGTCGACGGGGCGGATTTCCACGCGATGTATCCGTTCGACATCGCGCGGGCCAAGGAACTGATGGCCGAAGCTGGCTATGCGGATGGCTTCACCATGACGCTCGACGCCACCAACAACCGCTATGTGAACGACGCGCAGATTGCCCAGGCGTTGACCTCGATGTTGTCGCAGATTGGGATCGACCTGCAATTGAACATGATGCCCAAGTCGAACTTCTGGGGCTATATCCGGGTGCCGTCGGACAATTCGAGCTTCATCATGTCTGGCTGGGACGTACCCTCCGGCGATGCGGGCACCATGTATGACGCGCTTTACTACAGCCGGGACAAAAAGCCGGGCTACGGCGAGGTCAACCGTACCAGCTATTCCAATCCTGAGGTGGATGCCCTGCTCGACAAGGCAGACTCAACCGCCAGCATGGAGGAGCGTGACGGATATCTGCAGGATGCGACCAAACTTCTGCTGGCGGATATTCCAATGATTCCGGTGCATTACGAGCAGGACGTCTACGCCTCGCACGACAACGTCACCTTCACTCCGAGGACAGACAAGTTCATCTGGGCTTATGAGATGGATGTCACCGAGTAATACACTCTGATGAGGCGGCGCCCGCATCGGGTGCCGCCTGTCTTGTCTGGCAAAGGACCCCGGATGTTTGCTTTTACGGTCAGGCGGCTGATCCAGATGCTCGTTGTGCTTTGGGCAGTTT
>JAGPBG010000207.1 GCA_018063485.1 Cypionkella sp. | reverse complement strand
GCTCTGGCCCTTCAGGGGATGTCGGCTTCTGAAGGCACCAAAACCTCACCGCGTGCCGTGGCAACGCGGTCCTGCGGGGCTCAATGCCCCAAAGGACCGCCCCCCGCTTCACATCCGCCGGATCGGTTCATTCAACAACCGCAGCCCGTTCAGCACCACCAAAAGCGTGCCACCCTCATGGCCGATCACCGCAAGCGGTAAAGGCAGCTCGAAAAACAACCCGCCCACCACCAGAACCGCCATCGCGCCCAGCGCAAAGATCAGGTTTTGCCGGATGATCCCGGCACAGCGCCGCGCAAGCTGATGTGCCAGCGCAAGCCTGCGCAGATCTTCCGATAACAGCGCCACATCAGCCGCCTGCAACGCCACTTCACTCCCGGCAACTCCCATCGCAATACCAATATCGGCCCGCGCCAGCGCCGCCGCGTCATTCACCCCATCACCGACAAAGGCCACCCGGCCTTTTGCGGCCATCGCATCCACCAGTTTCACCTTATCCTCGGGCAACAGATCTGCATGAACCTCGCGGTCACGCAGACCCAACTCAGCCGCAATCCGGCTTGCCACCGCTCGCCGGTCGCCGGTCATCATCAAGATGTCCCTCACCCCCGCGCGGCGCAGTTCGGAAATCCCGGCGGCCGCGGTCGCGCGCAACGCATCTGCGACCGCCACCGCGCCCAGGATATTTGCGCCGCGCCCCAGATAGATCAGCGTCCGCGACCCTTCTTGCAAGGCAATCAGATCGTCCTGCTCCAGATCGGCACCCTGCCGCTCGGCCATCCGCGCATTGCCAGCCCAAAGCGCGCCCTGATCATCACGCGCGGTGATTCCCTCCGAGGGCCAGGCCAGGGTTTCCTCCACCTTGCCCGGCACCACCCCGGCATTCTCGGCCGCGCGCAACACCGCCCCCGCGATGTGATGCTCTGATTGCGCCTCGATCCCGGCCAAAGTGGCCAGAACCGTGCGGTCATCTTGGCCCGCGCAAGCCACCAACGCCACCACCTCGGCCTGACCCGTGGTCAAAGTACCGGTTTTGTCAAAGGCATAGGCATGTACTTCGGCCAGTGTTTCAATCGCTGCCCCGCCCTTGAACAACACGCCCCCTCGTGCCGCAGCCGACAGTGCCGACAGGATCGCCGCCGGAACCGAGATCACCACGGCGCAAGGACTTGCTGCCACCAGAACCGTCGCGGAACGGTAAAGTGCAAGATCAAAACTGAGCCCCCAAGCCATCAGCCCGGCAAACACCGCCACCGATCCGACCAACACCGCAATCGTATAGCGCTGGCCAAACCATTCCGAGAACCGCTCGGATGGCGCTTTCATCGCCTGCGCCTGCGTAACCAGGGTGATCATCCGCGCAACGGTGCTGCTTGCCAGCGTATTGCGCACCTCCATCACCAGCACCGAATGCAGGTTCACCGTCGCCTCATGCACCAAGGCGCCTGCGACCTTGCGCACCGGCTCGGATTCGCCGGTGATGGTGCTTTCATCGACCTCGCCCATGCCCTCAACGATCCGCCCATCCACCGGCACCCGCGCGCCGGGGCGCAGAACCAACCGCTCGCCCACCGCAACATCAGCCACTGGCACCGCCTCTGTGCTGCCGTCAGCCGCCAATCGCAGCGCGCTTTCGGGGCGCAAATCCATCAACGCCTCAACCGCTGCCTGCGCCCGTCCCATTGCGCGATGCTCCAGCGACCCCGAGATGGAAAACAGCGTCAGCAACACCCCGCCTTCCAAAGGCGCCCCCACCGCCGCCGCCGCAACGGCGGCAATCACCATCAACAGATCAATGTCAAGCTTGCCCTTGCCGAACAGCTCCGACAGCGCCCGCCAGCCCGCAGGCAATCCACCGGCAAGATAGATCACGCTCAAAGCCACAGTATCCGCGGGTTCCGGCAAAGGCATCCAGTACCGATGCACCAAGGCCACGCAGAGCCCCACGATGGTTGCCAGCGACAACCACAGCCCTGCATCGCTATGGCTATGGCCATGCTCGCCCGAATGATCATGCCCGCGATCTGTCATATGCCCTCACACTCTTGCGCCATCCTGTCCGCGCCTCACAGCATTGGCAACGCCCAACCCCACGAAACCCGGGAATTTTCTGCGCAACCTCGCATCCACCTGCCCGTGCCCTGCTTTTGTACTTGACCCCAGACGCTTGGCCGCTGAAAACCCAACTCATGTCTACTGCATTGCTGACCATTGATCTTGATGCCATCGCCGCCAACTGGCGTGCGCTTGACCGTGCCTCGGCATCCGGCGTGCAAACCGCCGCCGTGGTCAAGGCCGACGCCTACGGACTTGGCGTTGCCCGCGTCTCGCGCACGCTTGCCGAAGCGGGCGCGCGGCGCTTTTTCGTCGCTGCCGCCGAAGAAGGCGCCGCCGTGCGCCAGGCCCTTGGCCCCGGCCCGCAAATCTGCGTTCTCTCGGGCCATATGGCCGGTGATACCGAAATGGTCGCCGATCTTGACCTGACCCCGATCCTGAACTCGCTTGACCAAATCACCCGCCATCTGGAATCGCTGCCCGGCCACAGCTTTGGGGTGCAGCTTGATACCGGCATGAACCGGCTTGGCATGGAAGAGGCCGAATGGGAGGCCGTCGCCCCCTTCGTGCTTGAGGCCGGGCCAGAACTTCTGATGTCACACCTCGCCTGCGCCGATGAACCTGATCACGCGATGAACGACATCCAGCTTGCCAGTTTTCTGGCAATGACCGATGGCACCGGCGTTGCGCGCTCGCTTGCGGCCACCGGCGGCATCCTGCTCGGTCCGCGCTATCATTTCGATCTGACCCGCCCCGGCATCGGTCTTTACGGTGGCCGCCCCTATGAGGGGGGGGCGCGCGTGGTCACCATGTCGCTACCGGTGATTCAAACCCGCGTCGTACAGCCGGGGGAAATCGTCGGCTATGCCGCATCTTGGCAGGCCGAAACCGTGTCCACCGTCGCCTCGCTGGCGGGCGGTTATGCCGATGGCTTTGGCCGGATGCTGTCAAACAACGCCGTGCTTTGGGATGGGTCAATACCCTGCCCGCTGATTGGCCGGGTGTCGATGGATACAATCACCGTCGACATCACCCACCTGCCAGATACCCCGCATTGGCTGGATATTCTTGGCCCAGATCAAAGCATTGACGATCTGGCCGACGCCGCCGACACCATCGGCTATGAGGTGCTGACCCGCTTTGGCGCACGCCTGACCCGCCGCTACCTTGAGGGGCACCGGTGAACCTCACTTTGCCCTTGGCCGCCCTTGGACGCCCGGTTCTGGCAGCCCTCGCCAGTCTTGGGCGCATCATGATCTATGCCGGACAAGTGCTGTCACATCTCTTCCGCCCACCGTTCTATGGACGTGAGGCGCTGTCGGCGCTGATGCAGGTTGGCTGGCATTCGCTGCCCGTCGTGGGCCTGACCGCGATCTTTACCGGCGGCGCTCTGGCCTTGCAAATCTATGCCGGGGGCCAACGCTTTTCGGCCGAGGCGGTGGTACCGCAGATCGTCGCCATTGGCATGGTGCGCGAGCTGGGCCCGGTGCTGGTGGGTCTGATGATCGCCGCCCGCGTCACCTCCTCCATTGCCGCCGAAATTGCGACAATGAAGGTGACCGAGCAGTTGGACGCCCTTGTTACGCTCTCGACCCATCCGATGAAATATCTGACGGTGCCTCGCGTGCTGGCCGGATTCATCACCGTGCCGATTCTGGTCGGCATTGGCGATGTCATCGGCGTGATGGGCGGTTTTCTGGTGGCAACTGAACAGCTTGGCTTCAACCGCGCCAGCTATATCCATAATACGGTAAACTTTCTGGAAACCCCCGATGTAGTATCCTCGTTGATCAAGGGCGCAGTGTTTGGCTTTATCGCCACGCTGATCGGCTGTTACTATGGCATGAACTCGGGCCGTGGCGCGCAGGGTGTGGGCACAGCGACGAAGAACGCCGTCGCCACCGCCTCAATCCTGATTCTGGCCGCGAATTTCATCCTGACGTCGATGATGTTCGGCACATGATAGAACTCTCCAACGTCACCAAGACCTTTGGCAAGAACAAGGTGTTGCGCGGTATCAACCTTGAGATTCCACGCGGCAAAAGCATGGTGGTGATTGGCGGATCGGGCACCGGCAAATCGGTGCTGCTCAAGTGCATTCTGGGGCTGGTCACACCCGATTCCGGCCGTATTGCGCTTGACGGTGAAGATGTTGCAAACGCTGACCGCGACGCCTTTCTGGCCCGGTTCGGCATGTTGTTTCAGGGCGGCGCGTTGTTTGACAGCCTGAAGGTCTGGGAGAATGTCGCGTTCCGGCTGCTGCGTGGATCTGGCAAGCGCCCCAAATCGCAGGCCCGCGAGATCGCCATCGAAAAGCTGCGCCGCGTTGGTCTGACACCCGAAACCGCCGATATGTTCCCTGCCGAATTATCGGGCGGCATGCAAAAACGCGTGGGCCTTGCCCGCGCCATTGCCGCCGAGCCCGAGATCATCTTTTTTGATGAACCCACCACCGGACTTGATCCGATCATGTCTGGGGTTATCAACGAGTTGATCCGTGAAATCGTTGTCGAGATGGGGGCCACCGCCATGGCGATCACCCATGATATGTCCTCGGTACGCGCCATCGCCGACCGGGTGGCGATGCTGCACAACGGCATAATCCAATGGACCGGCCCTGTCACGGAAATGGACACTACATCAGACCCTTACGTCCAACAGTTCATCCATGGGCGCGCCACTGGTCCCATCGAAGGCGTGCGCTAGGGCCAAAAAGGGTTGCGCCATCCCCGAATGGGGCTAAACTCGCCTTTATTCACGATTCAAAGGCGTGTTATGGCCGATCCGCCGCTTGACAACGCACACTGTTTCAAAGGCATGGGTTTGGCCTATTGGCGTGACATGGCGTGCGGTTTGCAGCCCACTGGCACCCAAGCCGGGCCGCA
>JAGPBG010000206.1 GCA_018063485.1 Cypionkella sp. | reverse complement strand
TATTTCTCGAATTCGGTTCTGGGTGCGCCGGTGGGAGAGGCCGCCTCGGGCCGCGTTGCCGAATACCTTGCGCCCTTCAAGGATCAGCTTTTGCCCGGCGCGCTGGAAGGTTATGCCCTGCCGGTCTCGGACGGATCCGAGGCCAACCGTGCCAATCTGCACAAGGCCACCGATCTGATGGCCGACGCGGGTTGGACGGTGCAGGACGGCATCCTGAAGAATGCCGAAGGCGCATCCTTTGCCTTTGAGATCCTGCTGGTGAACGGCCAGAATGACATGATCGCCGCCGCTTCGATCTATGTCGAAGCGCTGAAACGGCTGGGCATAGATGCCAAGGTTACCACCGTGGATTCCGCGCAATACAAGGACCGGACCACGAATTACGATTTTGACATGACCCATTACATCCGCGCCCTGTCGCTAAGTCCCGGCAATGAGCAGATGCTGTATTGGGGCGCTGCGGGCGTAACCGAGCCCGGTACGCGCAACTGGATGGGGATGAATTCACCGGCGGCCGAGGCGTTGATTGCGTCGATGTTGAGCGCAAAGGATCAGACGGAATTTGTCGCAGCCACCCAGGCGCTGGACCGGGTGTTGATCACCGGGCGCTATGTGGTGCCGGTCTGGTATGCCGCCTCATCGCATCTGGCACATATCAAACAATTGAAGTTCCCCGAGAAATTGCCAATATACGGCGATTGGCCGGGCTTTCAGCCCGAAGTCTGGTGGTATCAGGAATGAAAATGACAAAAACCCTTACGTTGCTGGCATTGCTGGCCTTGGCAGGATGCAACACCGTGGCGGGCGCGGGCGAGGATGTAACCGCCGGGGCGCGCCGCGTTGGTAGCTGGTTCCAGTGATTTCAGGCCCGGGATGGGACTCAAAGCAGGTCTGACTGTCTGATCAGATTGCGCGCCATGCCGGCATCGCAACAGACAAGGCAGGCTTGCTTGCAACTGGTCTGTTGGCGGGCTAGCACGGGCCCACGCACAGGAGCCTTGCGATGACCAAACTTGATATCTTTTCCGATCCGGTTTGCCCGTGGTGCATGATCGGCAAAGCGCATCTTGACCGCGCCCTTGCCGCCCATCCCGAGCATGTGTTCGAGATTGAATGGCACCCGTTTCAGCTTAACCCCGGTATGCCGCCGCAAGGCGTGGATCGCGCCGAATACCTTGCGGCCAAATTTGGTGGCCAGGATGGCGCGGTATCGGTCTATGCGCGGGTTGAAGAGGCAGCGGCAGCGGCGGGGGTGCTGATTGATTTTTCCCGCATCAAAATCATGCCAAACACCTTTGACGCACATCGGATGATCTATTGGGCCGGGCTTGAGGGCAAACAAACCGCGATGATCTCGGCGATTTTTCGCGCCTATTGGCAAGAGGAGCGCGATATTGGCAATGCGGCGAGTTTGGCCGCGATTGCCGGGGAAATCGGTCTGGACAGCGCCGCCATGGCACGGCTTTTGGCCTCGGATGCGGACCGTGGGGCGCTGCAAGCCCGTGAGACCCATGCCCGTGAGCGCGGAGTCAACGCCGTGCCGACCTTTGTGATCGCCAATCAATATGTGGTTTCCGGCGCGCAACCACCCGAAGTCTGGGGACAGGTGATCGAGGAATTGTCAGCGCAATTGACGACCCGGCCCACCTTGATCTGAAAGCCCCGTTCATGCCCGTGACCAAACCCTTGCGACAAAGTGAGTTTGTCGCATTGATCGCCGCCTTGTTTGCGATTGTAGCGATCTCTATCGACGCCATGCTGCCCGCCCTGCCCCAGATCGCGGCCAGCCTGTCGCCGGATGCGCCCAACCGTGCCCAACTGGTGGTGACCAGTTTTGTGTTTGGTATGGGTTTGGGCACTTTGTTCATGGGGCCGCTGGCGGATCGGTTCGGGCGCAAGCCGGTGATCATCGCCGGGATTCTTGGCTATATGCTGGCGGCTCTGGCCTGCTATTTCGCGACATCATTGTCGGTTCTGCTGGTTGCGCGCATGGTGATGGGAATCGCCGCCTCTGCCCCGCGCACTGTGTCCACGGCCTTGGTGCGCGATCTTTTCAAAGGCCGCGCCATGGCGCAGGTGATGAGCTTTGTGATGATGGTGTTCACCTTGGTACCCGCCGTTGCCCCTTGGATGGGCCAACAGGTGATTTATCTGGCAGGATGGCACGCGATATATCTGGCCTATATGCTGATCGCGCTGGCCACGATGCTGTGGGTGGCCTTTCGTCAGCCCGAAACGCTTGCTCCGCAAAACCGCCGCTCCTTGGCACTCGGCAGCCTGTGGACTGCCACCAAGGAACTGCTTGGCCACAGGATCGTCGTGCTGTCGATCCTGTGCCAGGCGCTGACCTTGGGGTCATTATTCGCCACCTTGTCCTCGATGCAGGGGATATTCGAGCAGAGATTCGATCAAGCCGAGAATTTCCCGTTGTGGTTTGCTTTCATCGCCATGTGCGCCATGTCGGGCAGCATCATCAGTGCGCGCGTGGTGATGCGGGTGGGGATGCGGGCGGTGGTGGTGACTACCTATGCCGGAGTTCTGGCGCTTACGCTGGCTTTGCTGCTGCTGAATTGCACAGGTTTGATGACCGAGACCCTGGCCTTCCCGGCGCATCTTCTTTGGAGCATCGCGCTTTTTGCCATGATGGGTCTGTCGCTTGGCAACCTGAATGCACTTGCCATGGAGCCGGTGGGCCATATTGCGGGGCTGGCGGCGTCAGTGGTTTCGGCAATCGCCACGGTCGGTTCGGTGCTGCTCGCCATTCCGGTAGGGTTGGCATTTGACGGCACGGCGATACCGCTGATGACCGGCGTATCGGTATTTGTCGGGCTGGCGCTGGTATTGATGATAGCCCTGGACCGCTGATCAGCCCTTGGGTTTGACCACTTTTTCCGCCAGATCGCGGGCGATGGCAAAAGCACCCTTGATCCGCTCGGCCTCGGTTTTCATTTCGCCCATCAGCACGATCTTGTTGCCGCTGACCTTGCCCGCAGGGCCTTGGGCGCGCAGGAATTCCACCAAGCCGGCGGGATTGGCGAATTTGTCGTTGTGAAACTGCACCGTCGCGCCCTTTGGCCCGGCATCAAGCCGCGAAATCCCGGCGCGCTTGCACATCGACTTGATCCGCACGATCAGCATCAGGGTGTTCACTTCTTTGGGCAGCGGGCCGAAACGATCAATCAATTCGGCCGCGAACCCTTCAAGCTCCACCTTGGTGGCAAGGCCAGAAAGCCTGCGGTAAAGCCCCAAGCGAATGTCCAGATCGGGGATATAGCTTTCCGGAATCATCACCGGAACGCCCAGATTGATCTGCGGCGACCATTGGTCATCCACCGAACTCAAGCCCTGCAACTCACCCGATTTGATCTTGGCAATCGTCTCTTCCAACATCTGTTGGTAAAGTTCATAGCCCACCTCCTTGATATGCCCCGATTGCTCATCACCAAGCAGGTTCCCTGCCCCGCGCAGATCAAGATCGTGGCTTGCAAGGTTGAACCCCGCCCCCAGACTGTCGAGCGATGACAGCAACCGCAAGCGTTTCATCGCCTGCGGTGTCAAAGGCGCGCGGGGTTTGGTGGTCAGATAACAATAGGCGCGGGTCTTGGCACGGCCCACCCTGCCCCTGATCTGGTAAAGCTGTGACAGGCCAAACATATCGGCGCGGTGCACAATCATGGTGTTTGCAGTGGGAATATCCAGACCCGACTCGACGATGGATGTGGCCAGCAGCACATCATATTTGCCATCATAAAACTGGTTCATCCGCTCATCAAGATCGCCTGCGGCAAGCTGGCCATGGGCGATGACATAGCTGACCTCGGGCACATGGCGGTGCAGAAAATCCTCGATATCGGGCAGATCGGCGATACGGGGAACAACAAAGAAGGATTGCCCACCGCGGAAACGCTCTCTCAGCAGCGCCTCGCGCAGGGTGATCGTGTCAAATTCCGACACATAGGTCCGGATCGCCAGCCGGTCCACCGGCGGCGTGGCAATGATGGAAAGATCCCGCACCCCGGTCAGCGACAGTTGCAGGGTGCGCGGAATCGGCGTGGCGGTCAGGGTCAACACATGGATTTCCGAGCGCATCTCCTTGAGGCGCTCCTTATGCGTCACCCCGAAATGTTGTTCTTCATCAATGACAAGCAACCCGATGTTCTTGAACTTGATGGATTTCGCCAACAGCGCATGGGTGCCGATCACGATATCAACCGAGCCATCACTGATCGCGGCGCGGGTGGCATTGGCGTCTTTGGCGCTGACAAAGCGCGATAGCGGGCGCACCGACACCGGAAAGCCGCGAAACCGCTCGGCAAAGCTGCGGTAATGTTGGCGGGCCAGCAGCGTTGTCGGCGCAATCACCGCCACCTGCATTCCCGACATTGCCGCCACAAAAGCTGCCCGCATGGCGACTTCGGTCTTGCCGAACCCCACATCGCCCACCACCAGCCGATCCATCGGCGCGCCTTTTTCCAGATCAGCCACCACATCGGCAATCGCGGACAGTTGATCTTCGGTTTCCGTATAGGGAAAACGCGCGGCAAAAGCCTCCCAGATCGAATGCGGTGCCTCCAATATCGGCGCATGGCGCAGGGCGCGTTCGGCGGCAATCCGCATCAGCTTGTCGGCAATCTCGCGGATACGCTCCTTGAGTTTGGCTTTCTTGGCTTGCCACGCGCCACCGCCCAAACGGTCAAGCAACCCCTCCTCATGGCCATAGCGACTCAGCAGCTCGATATTCTCGACCGGCAGGTAAAGTTTTGCGTTCTCGGCATATTCCAAGGCCACGCAGGCATGGGGCGCACCCAGGGCAGTGATGGTTTCAAGGCCCCGATAGCGGCCGACCCCATGTTCGACATGCACCACCAGATCGCCGGGGGTCAGCGTATCCACCTCACGAAGGAAGTTATCCGCCTTGCGGCGTTTGCGCGGCTTGGACACCAGCCGGTCGCCCAAAA
>JAGPBG010000205.1 GCA_018063485.1 Cypionkella sp. | reverse complement strand
CGAGAAGACGCTGTGCATCCATTGCAACGTCGCCGAGCCCGATACCGGCGAGGCCTATGACCGCTGCCCGCGCGGCACCGCTGTCAAAGCCGAGGCTTACCTCAAATCAACCGGCATCGGTGACACCGCCTATTTCGGCCCCGAGGCAGAATTTTTCCTGTTCGACGACGTGCGCTATTCGGTTACCATGAATAAAGTGTCCTTCCAGGTCGATTCCGTCGATGCAGCCTGGAACACCGACACCACCTATGAGGGCGGCAACTCGGGCCACCGACCGGGCGTCAAGGGCGGCTATTTCCCGGTCAACCCGATTGACGACGCTCAGGATTTGCGCGGCGAGATGCTGTCCACCATGAAACGCATGGGCATCAAGGTTGACAAACACCACCACGAGGTTGGCTCCACCCAGCACGAACTTGGCATGATCTTTGGCGGCCTGGTCGAGCAGGGCGACAACATGCAAAAATACAAATACGTGATCCACAACGTCGCCCACGCCTATGGCAAATCGGCAACCTTCATGCCCAAGCCGATCAAAGGCGACAACGGCTCGGGGATGCATGTCAACATGTCGATCTGGAAAGACGGCAAGCCGCTGTTTTCAGGCGACAAATACGCCGATCTTAGCCAAGAGGCGCTTTATTTCATCGGCGGCATCCTCAAACATGCCAAGGCGCTGAATGCGATCACCAACCCGTCGACCAACAGCTACAAACGCCTGATCCCCGGCTTTGAAGCCCCGGTTTTGCGCGCGTATTCCGCCCGCAACCGCTCGGGTGCGGTGCGTATTCCGTGGACCGAATCGCCCAAAGCCAAGCGCGTCGAGGCCCGCTTTCCCGATCCGGCGGCAAACCCCTATCTGTGTTATGCCGCGCTGTTGATGGCCGGCCTTGATGGCATCAAACACAAGATTGATCCGGGTCCGGCCTCGGACAAGGATCTTTATGATCTGCCACCCGAAGAACTGGCCGCAATCCCCACCGTCTGCGGGTCCTTGCGTGAGGCGCTGGAAGAGCTTGAAAAGGATATGGATTTCCTTTTGGCGGGAGACGTTTTCACCAAAGGCCAGCTTGAAAGCTATATGGCGATCAAGTGGGAAGAGGTTTACGCCTATGAACACACGCCGCATCCGATCGAATATCAGATGTATTACTCCTGCTAAGGCAGGTGTTACGGCCAAGGCCGCCTCACGGGGTGGCCTTGGTCATTGCATACCTGCGCCGACCAAGGCCACCCTTGGCACATCCGGCAAATCAGCAATCCGCACCACATAAGTATGGATCGAAAACAGCACCACATCGCCGAGGGGCAGCCCCACCTCCAGCAGCCGATGCATCAGTTCCGGCGCGCCCAAGATCAACCGATCCCGTTCGGCCATTTGTGCCCAAAGGCATCATCCACCACGCACCAGGCATCATCTTGCAGCGGCAATATCTCCGGCAGGCGCGTCAGACGCGGATAGCACCGCACATAGTACAGCAGGCTCTTTTGCAAGATCGGCATCTTCATCCCTTTGCCCGCATCAAACCCAAGGCCGATGCCTGCATCCAGATCATTTCCGACAAGTCTGCGTCGCCAATGGCCAAGCCATTGCTGTCCAGCTCGCCACAATCGTCTCAAACGGAGCCAGCCATGACCACGCATTATTGCGACCGCCGCAAGATTGATCCCACGCGCGGCGCACTTCTGGGCGATGGCACCCTCAACGACAATGACCGCGTGGAAATCGGCCCGACCCAACTTGCCTTTGGCGAATGGGCGGCGGCGGGTCTGGCCTTGCCGAACCTTGAACGGATGCGCGAATTTCGCTGGAAGCGTCTGGTCAAAGGCGTGATGGATCGCGGCTATGGCGGCATCTTGCTGTTTGATCCGCTCAACATCCGCTATGCCACCGACAGCACCAATATGCAGCTTTGGAACACCCACAACGCCTTTCGCGCCTGCCTGATCTGCGCCGATGGCTATATGGTGGTGTGGGATTACAAACAGGCGATGTTTCTGTCTCGTTTCAACCACTTGGTCAAAGAGCAACGCACCGGTGCCGATCTGTTCTATTTCGACCGGGGCGACAAGCTGGATATCGCCGCGGACCGCTTTTCCAACGAGCTCCGCATCCTTGTCGCCGAACATGCCGGCGGCAACATGCGCCTTGGCGTTGACAAAATAATGCTGCACGGGCTTCGCGCCTTGGAGGCGCAGGGGTTCGATGTGATCCCCGGCGAGGAACTGACGGAAAAGGTTCGCGCCATCAAGGGCCCGGATGAGATCGACGCCATGCGCTGCGCCCATCACGCCTGTGAAACCGCGATTGCCGAAATGGAACAAGCCGCCCGCGCCGGGGTACCGCAGGGCAATATGTCCGAGGATGATATCTGGGCCGTATTGCACGCCCAAAACATCCGGCGCGGTGGTGAATGGATCGAAACCCGGCTGCTGTCATCGGGTCCGCGCACCAATCCGTGGTTTCAGGAATGTGGCCCGCGCATCGTGCAAAACAACGAGATCGTGGCTTTTGATACCGATTTGATCGGCAGTTACGGCATCTGCATCGACATCAGCCGAAGCTGGTGGATCGGTAATGCAAAACCGCGCGCCGACATGATCGAAACCATGAAGATTGCGCGAGAACATATTGATCACAATATGAACATGCTCAAACCCGGCGTGATGATCAACGAGCTCTCCCGCAACGGCCATCGCCTCCCCGCCTATATGCAGGCGCAGAAATACGGCTGCATGATGCATGGCGTGGGCCTATGCGATGAATGGCCGCTGGTCGCCTATCCCGATGCGATGGTCGAGGGCGCTTTCGATTACCCGATCGAGGCGGGGATGGTTCTTTGCGTCGAGGTTCTGGCATCTCCCGAGGGCGGTGATTTCTCGATAAAACTGGAAGAACAGGTGCTTGTCACCGAAACCGGGTATGAGAACCTCACAAAATATCCGTTCGATGCCGCCTTGATGGGCGAAGCATAGCCGCCTGCTGGCTTGCACCTTCAATCCCCACGGTCTAAGGCGTTCTGGCCCGCCCAGCCACACCGAAAGGCCGCCAAATGATCCCGCGTTATTCCCGCCCCGAAATGGTTGCCATCTGGTCACCCGAGACGAAATTCCGGATCTGGTATGAGATCGAGGCCCACGCCTGCGATGCACAAGCGGCGCTAGGCGTGATCCCACGCGCCAATGCCGAAGCGGTCTGGCGTGCAAAGGACGCCACTTTTGATGTGGCCCGTATTGATGAAATCGAAGCCGTGACCAAACACGATGTCATCGCTTTTCTCACCCATCTGGCCGAACATATCGGCGCCGATGACGCGCGCTTCGTGCATCAGGGCATGACCAGCAGCGATGTTCTTGACACCACGTTCAATCTGCAACTCGTCCGCGCCACCGATCTGCTGCTTGCAGGCCTCGACCGCGTTCTTGCCGCCCTGAAAACCCGCGCCTTCGAGCATAAAGACACCATCCGCATCGGACGCTCGCACGGTATCCACGCCGAACCCACCACCATGGGCCTGACCTTCGCGCGTTTTTACGCCGAAATGCATCGGGGCCGCGCCCGCCTGACCGCCGCCCGCGCGGAAATTGCCACCGGGGCGATTTCCGGTGCCGTCGGCACATTCGCCAATATTGATCCGGCGGTCGAAGAGCATGTATGTAAAATGCTTGGCCTGACGCCCGAGCCGATCTCCACCCAAGTCATCCCCCGCGACCGCCACGCGATGTATTTCGCCACCCTTGGTGTGCTCGCCTCTTCCATAGAAAACATCGCCATCGAGATCCGCCACATGCAGCGCACCGAAGTGCTCGAGGCCGAGGAATTCTTCTCTCCCGGCCAAAAAGGCTCGTCCGCCATGCCGCACAAACGCAACCCGGTGTTGTCGGAAAACCTCACTGGCCTTGCGCGTCTGGTGCGGATGTCGGTGATCCCGGCGCTGGAAAACGTCGCCCTTTGGCATGAGCGTGACATCTCCCATTCATCGGTAGAGCGCGCCATCGGCCCCGACACCACAGTAACACTGGACTTCGCCTTGCACCGGCTTGCCGGTCTGGTTGAAAAACTGGTGATCTACCCAGATAACATGCTGGCCAACATGAACAAATTCCGCGGTCTTGTGATGAGCCAGCGCGTACTTTTGGCCCTTACCCAAGCTGGCGTCTCGCGTGAAGACAGCTACCGCCTGGTGCAGCGCAACGCGATGAGAGTCTGGGAAAAGGGTGCCGACTTCAAAACCGAACTTCTGGCCGATGCCGAAGTTGCCGCCGCCCTGACTCCGGCCCAGATCGAAGAGAAATTCGACACCGGCTACCACACCAAACACGTCGATACGATTTTCAAACGGGTTTTCGGCTAGGCTGTTCAACTCCGGTTAACCGCGGCCTGCCATTCTGACCTTATCAGAATCAGGGGGCAGAATGGCCAATCAACCCGTCGCTTTGGCGCGTATCACTCCGGCGCAACGCTTCGCGCCCGCCCCGACACCGAACCTCAGCCCACGTGAAAAGGCGGCTGTCATCGTGCGGTTCTTGCTGGCCGAAGGCTCGTCCTTGCCGCTGGAAAAACTGCCCGAATCCATGCAGACGGCCCTCACCGAACAGATGGGCCAGATGCGGCTGGTGGATCGGCGCACACTCGGGCTGGTGGTGGAAGAGTTTCTGTCGGAACTCGATCAGGTTGGCCTGTTTTTTCCCGGCGGGATCGAGGGCGCGCTTTCAATGATGGATGGCCATATATCCCCCAGTGCCGCCAGCAGGTTGCGCCGAATGGCTGGTGCCTCGGGTAAGACCGACCCTTGGGAAAGGTTGACCACCATGCCGATCACCCAGCTTTTGAAAATCGTCGATGAGGAAAGCGTTGAAATTGCCGCCGTCATGCTGTCGAAATTGCCGGTCGCCAAATCGGCCGAGATCTTGGGCAAACTAAGCGGCGAACGCGCGCGCCGGGTTGCCTATGCCGTGTCGATG
>JAGPBG010000204.1 GCA_018063485.1 Cypionkella sp. | reverse complement strand
GTTGCCAAAGCGGGTAAATTGACCCTCAAAGCTGAGTTCGACCGAGCCGATGGGGCCATGGCGCTGCTTGCCGATGATCACCTCGGCCTTGCCATGCACCTGTTCCATCACAGCTAGCCACTGTGCCATTTTCTCAAGCTCGTGGTCGCCCGGCTTTTCGCGTTCCTTATAATATTCATCGCGGTAAACGAACATCACCACGTCGGCGTCTTGCTCGATCGAGCCGGATTCGCGCAGATCGGAAAGCTGCGGTCGTTTGTCTTCGCGGCTCTCGACCTGACGAGATAGCTGCGACAGCGCCACCACCGGGATGTTCAATTCCTTGGCGATCGCCTTCAGGCCTTGGGTAATTTCGGACACCTCTTGCACCCGGTTTTCCTTGGATGTGCCTTTGAGAAGCTGCAAATAGTCGATCATCAGCACATCCAGCCCGTGGGTGCGTTTCAGACGTCGGGCACGGGCGGCGACCTGAGAGATCGGCAGGGCTGGGGTATCATCGATGTAAAGCGGGCAGGATTCCAGGGATTTGGCAGCTTCGACAAAGCGACGAAACTCCTGTTCGGTCATATCGCCACGGCGGATTTGTTCAGATGGCACTTCTGATGCCTCGGACAGGATCCGGGCGGCAAGCTGTTCGGCGCTCATCTCAAGCGAGAAGAAGCCGACCACACCGCCTTCGACCGCGCCATCGGTGCCATCATGGGTGATGCCGCGTTTATAGGCTTTGGCGATGTTGAAGGCGATATTGGTGGCCAGCGAGGTTTTGCCCATTGATGGGCGTCCAGCGAGGATCAAAAGGTCTGAAGGGTGCAGGCCCCCAAGTTTTTTATCCAGATCAATCAGGCCTGTCGAAATGCCGGCCAAACCGCCATCGCGTTGATAGGCGGCATTGGCGACGTTGACGGCATCGGTGACGGCCTTGAGGAAGGACTGAAAGCCACGCTCGGCGACGCCTTGCTCGCCCAGTTTGTAAAGCCGCTGCTCGGCCTCGATGATCTGCTCTTTCGGCTCGGAAGTGATTTCAACCTTGGCGGCCTTGGCCGAAATATCGCGCCCAAGGCTGATCAACTCACGCCGCACCGCCAGATCATAGATCATCTGGGCATAATCGCGCGCCGCATAGGCCGAGATTGCCGCGCCGGCAAGGCGCACCAGATAGGACGGACCCCCGAGTTCGCGCAGGCCGTCATCATCCTCAAAGAATGGCTTCAATGTTACCGGCGAGGCCAGCGCGTTTTTCTGGATGCGGGCGGCGGCGCGTTCAAAGATGCGCTGATGCACGGGATCGAAGAAATGCTCGGGCTTCACCAAGGACGCGATGCGGTCATAGACGTCGTTATTGGTCAGGATCGCGCCCAAAAGCTGTTGTTCGGCCTCGATATTATGAGGCAGGAATTCGGTTGGGGCGGCTTGGGTCGTGGGCAGGTTAGGGTGGAGCTTGGCAACTTCGGTCATGTTATCCTCGGGGGTGCTGGCTAGGATTAGCCTGCAATTCAACATCCGTGCAATCTGCGTAACTCTGGGGATAAGGCGGTGGTCACCACCCCATCTTTGATAGGCACAAAATCAGCCTACCAGATATTGCGATGGTTTTCACGGCTTTCACCATGAGCGGGATTCTGTGGATGGGTTTTGCACAAGTCACCCACAGGTTCATCCACCGTTGGAATTGACTAAGAGTTTGAACGGGCTGCCTGCCAGGCGCGGGGATCGTGCAGGAAGCTCTCCACCTCTGTCAGGGTCTTGACATCGAATGCCCCCTGCGCGCGGGCCTCGGCCAGCACGTCCCACCAGGTGCAGAGATGGTGCAAGGCGATGCCATGATCTGCGAGACGTTGAGTGGTTTCGGGGAAGATGCCGTAGTAGAATATTACTGCCGTATGGGCGCAAGAGGCCCCGGTTTCGCGGATTGCATCGACAAAAGACAGCTTGGAACCGCCATCGGTGGTCAGATCCTCGACCAGCAGCACGCGCTGGCCCTCGCTCATCACGCCTTCGATACGGGCATTGCGGCCGTAGCCCTTGGGCTTCTTGCGCACATAGGTCATTGGCAGAGCAAGGCGCTCGGCGACCAGTGCGGCAAAGGGGATGCCTGCGGTTTCACCGCCTGCAATATTGTCGAAGGCCTCAAACCCGGCGTCACGCATCACGGTCACGCAGAGGAAATCCATCAGGGTTGAGCGGATGCGGGGGTAGGAGATCAGCTTGCGGCAATCAATATAGGTGGGCGATGGCAGGCCCGAGGCCAGCGTGAAGGGGGTATCGGCATTGAAATGCACGGCCTTGATTTCAAGAAGCGCGCGGGCGGTCAGACGCGCGATTTCTTCGCGCGGGGGAAAGGCGGTCGGGATCATTGCGGTTCCTTTTGGTATTCATCTGTCTGCCAAATATCCCCGCCGGAGGCTCCTGCGGCTGCGGCAGAACGCTCCGCGGGGGATATTTGAGGACAGATGAAGCTGCGCAGATTAAGCCTCGACATGCCAATGCACGGGGAAGCCGGGGTTGAAGACGGTGACAGGGCCTGCCTCGGTGAGGATTTTTTCGGGGAAGGTCCGGGGGGTGTCGTGTTTGACCAACCGGATCTGATCCTCGTTTGCGGGCAAGCGGTAAAAGGCGGGACCGTTGAGCGAGGTGAAGGCTTCGAGCCTGTCGAGTGCGTTTTCTTCCTCGAACACATGAGCCAAGAGCGGCATGGTGTTGGTGGCAGTAAAGCACCCGGCGCAGCCGCAGGCCTGTTCTTTCAGGGCATCGGCATGAGGGGCGGAATCGGTGCCGAGCATGAACATTGCGTCGCCACTGCTGGCCGCAGCGCGCAGGGCAAGGCGGTGCTTCTCGCGTTTTGCCACTGGCAGGCAGTAGTAATGCGGCCTGATGCCACCAGCCAGAATGTGGTTTCGGTTGATGATCAGGTGATGGGTGGTGATGGTGGCGGCAAGGTTCGGCCCGCCCGCGCGCACGTAGGCCACGCCTTGCTCGGTGGTGATATGTTCCATGACCAGGCGCAAGCCGGGGATGCGGCGGCGCAGCGGATCGAGAACGCTGTCGATGAACACAGCCTCGCGGTCGAAGATATCAACCGACGGGTCGGTCACCTCGCCATGAACGCAAAGCGGCAGGCCGATTTCAGCCATTTTTTCCAGCACAGCCTGCACCTTGGTCAGATCGGCAACACCCGATTGTGAATTGGTGGTGGCCCCGGCGGGGTAGAGTTTGACGGCCGCGATCAGGCCCGATGCGGCAGCGGCGGCGACATCGGCGGGATCGGTGCTTTCGGTCAGATAGAGCGTCATCAGCGGGGTGAAATGCGCGCCAGCGGGCAATGCCGCAAGGATACGGTCGCGGTAGGCTGCGGCCTGCGCCCCTGTCACCACTGGCGGAATCAGATTGGGCATGATGATCGCGCGGGCGAAGTGACGCGCGGTTTCAGGCAGCACCCCGTTGAGCATTGCGCCGTCGCGCAGATGCAGGTGCCAATCATCGGGGCGACGGAGAGTGAGGCTTTGTGTCATATCTGCCGCCTAGCGCATGGGCCGTGCTTTTTCCAGTGGCAAAGCGCTGTGGTCTTGGCGGATGGGCAGGGTTGGGCCTATGCTGAATCGAAATATCGAGGAGAGAGCAATGCGGATTCTGGTTGCCATGTTTTTTGGTCTCTGGGCCGGTCATCTGGCTGCGCAGGATGTCGATTGCGACACTGCGACCGCTCAGATGGAACTGACCTATTGTGCAGAACAGGAGTGGACTCGCGCAGATGAGGATTTGAATGATGCTTACCGCGAGGCAATGGTCTTGATGAAATCCATTGATGCCGGTTTGCCCCAGGCCGAGCGTGGAGCGGAAGCGAATTTGCGGGCTGCGCAGCGGGCATGGGTGACGTTTCGCGATGCCGCTTGTGCCGCCGAAGGTTACCCGATGCACGGAGGATCGGCTGAGCCGATGGTGATCTACGGATGCCGGGCGCAGGTAAGTGCGCAGCGCGCGAAATCCCTGTGGGAGTTGGCAGAAAGCTACTGAGCGCCTTTTTCGGCGGTCAGTGTGGCCAGACGTCTGGCAAAGCGGGGTGCTTTGAGCCGCCGCGTTACAGACCGGCAAATCATCATCTCCAGGCCACTGCGGTTTGACGATTCGGCCTTTGCCAGCAGGGCACGCAGATAGGGGCCGAAATCGCGCCGCTTGCGCCATATCCGGGCGAAGCCCTGGGGTGTGAGTCTGCGCGACAAGGTGGCCTCGATCACCTCTTGCAATACTCCCATGTTTTGCAAAGCCCATTCGATCCGCTCGCCCATATGGCGGGCAGACAGGCGTGTGATGTAGGGTGCCCGGAACAGGGCGGCGTGCATGGCCTCTTCCGGGATGGTCGGATCATGGATCACGATGGCATGGGCCGCGCCTTCCAACATGTCAGGGGCGTAGCCATAGCGGGAGGTGAAATCGAGCGATCTGCGGGCGCGGTCACGCTTGTCCCAACCCGCTTGGGCAGGGTCAAGCGTTGCGCGCGGGTTCAGGGCCAGCACCTGTGCGCCGGGGGCCGTCACCGAAAAGGCACAAGCGGCATATCCGCCCATGCCAGCGCCGTAAAACAGCACCCGTTCATAGCCTTCAAAGAAATCATCATCCACCTTGGCATCAAAGAATTCATAGACCGCCGGATCGCGAAACCAGGTTTGCCCATCCGCCATCAGGCACAGATGTGACCAGCCGCGCGCAGCGGCAATGTCATGCGCCAGCGGCATCTGTCCGGGGCGTTCGCGCGCCGATTGCATGGTTTCAAAGCTGACCAGCAGCGTATTGCCATCCTCGACAAACAGCGCAACATGAGAAGCACCGAGCGATTCGAACGAGCCTTCCTCGGCGCCGATCCGGGTCAGGATGTCGCGCCATTGCGCAAGGCTTTCAGCGGCAGAGGCATCGGTGGGAATGCTATCATCCGCAGCGGGGGTGTTGCTGGTCGGAGTTCCAATTATTTCAGCTGTAC
>JAGPBG010000203.1 GCA_018063485.1 Cypionkella sp. | reverse complement strand
CTCGAGGTTACGGGAAGGGTCGATCTGCTTCACGCCTCTCAGTGTTGATCGGCTCCAAAGCAAGCACCGCCTGCGATATGACCCCAATGAGAGCGGCGCTTTTGCCAAGACTGATTGGACGATTCGTCAACCATCTGGCGTGAGGCCTATCGCCAATGAGGTGGAGCAATCTGGACGATGAAAGTCGTGGCAATCCGGCACGGCTGTTGCCGTACCGGATTATTGGCATTGCTCAGGCGTATCGGGAAAAGTTGCCGATACTGCCGGCCCGCGCTCTAGCGGGCCTCAAGCACGGCGCGGCGCTTTTCGGTGGCGATCAAATCCACCGTTTCGGCATCAAGGTCCAGAACGACGCCATAGACATCCGCCGCATCCTGGGAAGTGCAGAACCCGTCGAGCACATCATCCAGCACCTTGGCCGGATCACGCTCCAGCGGGCTACCGTAGCCGCCGCCGCAGGGTGAGTAATAGGCCATCACGTCGTTCGCCTTCACCGCCAGCCCGTGGAATTTGGAGGGCATTTCGCGCACCTCGCCGCCATTGACGTTGAAGATGTCGCATCTGCCGACAGCCCCGGCTTTGCCACCGAAAATACCCCAGGGCACATTGGTATGACGTTCGGATTCGTGGGTGATGATACCGTCCGTCAGAATACGCTGCGACTTGACCACACCAATGCCGCCGCGGAAGCGGCCCGCGCCGGGGGCGACGTCATCGCGCAGCTCATAGCGGTCGCAGATCATTGGAATATGCATGGCGAGGTCTTCAAGCGGGTTGTTGCGGGTGTTGGCCATCAGGTTGTCAATCGAATCCGGCCCGTCAGATCGCGGCCGCCCGCCATAAGCACCCTCGTTCACCTCAAGGAAAACCCAATAGTTCCCATCCGGCTTGACCCCGGCATAAGAGGCAAAACTGATCGACGCGGACGAGCCCGCGATGATCTCATCGGGCAGCACCGGGGCCATCGCCTTGATGATCAGGTCGATCATGAAGTTGCATTGGGTAAAGCGCGCCTCGGCGGCCGCCGGGGCCTTGGGGTTGAAGATGGTGCCCAAAGGCGCAATAACCGAAATCGGGCGGAAGGAACCTTGGTTCGAGGGCACGCGGGTTGGCGAGGTTGCGGTATCCAGCAGCAGCTTGCGAAAAGCCGCAAAGGCCGCAACCTTCGTGGAACCTTCAAACGGCACGTTGTAGGCGGTGGGGGTTTGTGGGGCCGAGCCGGTCAGATCGACCTCGATCCGGTCGTCGATCACCCGGACACAGACCTTGACAGCCAAGCGCTCGCCGCGGTTGCGGCCATCGTCGTCCAGCCAACCTTCGGCACGGTATTCCCCGTTGGGAATTGCCGAAATCCGTTGCCGCAACATGGTTTCGGAATAATCCATCAACTGGTTGCAGGCGGAAAAAACCAGATCCTTGCCATAACGTTCCAACAGTTCCTTGAACCGTTTCACGCCCAGACGTGCCGAGGCGATTTGTGCCTCGATATCATCGACCAACTGTCGCGCCGCACGGCTATTGCGGCGGATGTAATTCCACATCGTGTCGTTACGCTCGCCCTTGCGGTAAAGCTTGGTGCCGGCAAACAGCATGCCTTCGGCAAACACATCCGGCACGTCGATGATCAGACCGGGGGTGGCCGCGCCAATGTCGATATGGTGGGCGGTGTTGGCGGAATAGCCGACCAGCTCTCCCTGGTAGAAAATCGGGATGACGATGGCGAGGTCGGGGGTGTGGGACGAGCCGAAATAGGGGTGGTTATGCACGACCACGTCGCCGTCAAACCACTGGCCATCATCAAGGCTTTCCTTGATGCCATTGAGATAGCCAGGGATCGAACCGATGTGCATCGGCGTCGACTCGCTCTCGCAGAGCGTGTTGAAATCCTTGTCAAACAGGCCTGCACCCAAATCCTCGGATTCCCGGATAATCGAGGAAAAGGACATGCGGAACAGCACATGCGCCATCTCTTCGGCGATGGTTTCCATCGCGCCCCGGATGACTTGCAGCGTGATCGGATCGACTTTGAGTTTGGTCATGATGTGATCCTCAATGCTTGGCGATGCGCAGGCTGCCGTAGGTCAGAACCTCGGCCCGGTAACCTGGTGGCAAAAGCGTGGTGGAGTTGTGCTGAAGCAGAATGGCGGGGCCATCGACGGTGACACCGGCACCCAGCCTGGTGCGGTCGTAGCGCGGGGTCTGGTGGGTCGAGCCGTCGTCAAACACCGTCTCGCGGGTGTACAGCAGCGAGGCTGGCACATCTGCCTGACTGCCCCTGGCGACCTTTGGCAGTTGCAGATGCGGGGCGGCAGCGGTGGCAATGACGCGGATGTTGTAGAGTTCTACCAAAGCGTCGTCGAAGGCATAGCCATAATCGGCGGTGTGGCGGGCATGAAAGGCCTTGATGACCTCGGCCCGGTTACCTTCGGTCAGCCGCCCGCCGGGAATGGGAACGCGCAACTCAAAGCCCTGGCCGTGGTAACGCACCTCGGCAATCACTTCGGATTTCCGGTCGGGGGCGGGGATTGCATCGGCGTCAAGGTCAAGGTTTCCGGCGGCGACAAGAGTGTCGACCACCGCGTTGACTTTGTCCATCGCGGCTTGGTCGGCGGTGTAGAGATTGGTGATGACCGAGCGGATATGCTCGTATTGCAGGTTGGTCCCAAGCAGACCCATCGCGGCAGTGATGCCTGGGGCAAGCGGAACCAGCACCTCCTTGGCCGACACCAGTTCGGCCAAAGCCACGCCATGGAACGGGCCCGCACCGCCAAAAGGCATCAGGCTGAATTCGCGCGGATCATAGCCGCGGGCAACCGAATTGGCGCGCATGGTCAGGGCCATGTTGTTGTTGATGACCTTGATAATTCCCAAAGCTGCCTCGGTCACCGAAATCCCCATGGGATCGGCGATCTTCTCCTTGATGGCTTTGTGCGACAGTGCCGGGTCCAACGGCAGATCGCCGCCCAGAAACTTGTCTGCGTCCATCCGGCCCAGCACCACCTGCGCGTCGGTTACTGTCGGCTCGGTGCCGCCACGGCCATAGCAGGCCGGTCCAGGTTCAGACCCGGCAGAGCGCGGACCGACGTGAAAGCCGCCTGCGGAATCCAGATAGGCAATAGAGCCGCCACCCGCACCGATGGTTTCAAGGTCGATCATCGGTGCCATTACAGCATGGCCGGAGACCAACGTGTCACGCGGATTCTTGATCCGGATACGCCCTCCGGCGATGGTCGAGATGTCGGCCGAGGTGCCGCCGATGTCATTGGTCAGGATATTCTCAACCCCGGCCAGCCGCGCCTCGGCCAAGGCACCAATCACACCACCAGCGGGGCCAGACAGCAGAATGCCTACCGGCTTTTTGGCGCAGCCATCAATGGTGGAAATTCCGCCGTTGGACTGGATCACGCGCAACTTGGCCGGAATGCCCGCCGCCTGTACCTTTTGCTCAAGGTTGCGCAGATACAGTGCCGATTTCGGCCCGACATAGGCGTTCATCGCGACAGTGGAGAAGCGTTCATATTCACGGATGACGTTGGCCACCTCGGACGAAATCGAGACATAGGCGTCGGGAATTTCTTCCAGCACGATCTCGCGCGCCCGTTTCTCGTGGGAGTCGTTGAGAAAGCTGAACAGGAACCCCACGCAAACCGACTTGATTCCGCGTTTGCGGAACAAAGCACAGGCTTCGCGGATTTCGGCCTCGTCCATCGCCACCGATACTTCGCCCAAGGGGGGCAGGATGCGTTCAGTGATAGCGATGCGGTTGCGCCGCTTGACCAGCGGATTTGACTGCCACGGCACATCAAAGTGCAACGAAAAGTTGTGCGGCCGCTTGTGCCGACCGATGTGCAGAATGTCGCGGAAACCGCGCGTGGTCAGCATGCCGACCTCGGCCCCGTTATGTTCAATGGTGATATTGGTGGCAACTGTCGTGCCATGCGCGATCAGACTGACCGCCTCTTTGGCAATGCCGGCCAGCCCGCAAATTTCCATCACGCCGCGGATCACCGCAATCGACTGATCCTTGGGCGTCGATGGCACCTTGTGAAAGAAGATGCCCTTGTCACATTCCAGAACGAGATCGGTGTTCGTTCCGCCTACATCCACGCCTATCCGTGCCATCATTGCCTCCCAGCTGTCGTTTTATTTGCGGGGCATCCTGACGGATGCCCCGTTTGATTGCCTCAGGCGCGGTTCTGGCTGCCGATTTGGTCAAGTTTCTTGCAAATGTCATTCACCGACTCGACGTCGCCAAACTTGGCGTCGATATCGAAAAGGTTCCATGCAACAGCGCCTGGCACCCGGTCGCCAATCGCTTCGCGTGCCGCGATGGTGCGGAAGCCGTCGGCGATACCGTCACAGATCGTCTGGCGCACGCAGGCGCAGGCGGTCACACCGGTCACGACGATGGTGTCCACGTTATTGGCGCGCAGAATGCCCGCAAGTTCAGTGCCGTGGAACGACGAGGCGCGCTTTTTCAGCAGCGTGTATTCGCCGGGGATCGGCGCAATGCGGCTGTCGATGGCCCAAAGCTCGGTATTCTTGATGTCCACCACCTCGACCGGGATCTTGTCGTGCCACAGGCCCATGTCGGTGAAATCGGCGTTGCGGTCGGTAATCTCGTAGGCGGTCGTGACGTGCACGACTGGCAACTTGTTGGCGCGGAAGTGCTTCAACAGTTTTTGCATGCCGGGGATGATCTCGTTATCCATCTTCTCCTGATCGCAGGTGAAAGGATTGCCGGGACGCGTCCAGGCATTGGCAAGGTCAACACTGACCAGTGCGGGGCGTTTGCCAAAACCCACTCGGCGCTGAAATCCGCGTTCCTTGTACAGTTTCGAAGCAGTGTCGAACGCCTGTTGCAAAAGGCGGTCCAGTGCTTTGGTATCCACGTCGCTCATTCCACTATCCTTCATTTTCGGTGGTGATGATCTTTATTGCACCACCGGATGGCAGCTATGGAATGGCTGGATTTCCCTCTATTATGGACAGTATTGCAATTATCCTTTTTTCTCTGTTTTAATGCGGATCACG
>JAGPBG010000202.1 GCA_018063485.1 Cypionkella sp. | reverse complement strand
CCGCAGCCAGTCAATCGGCGCCGCACCATGTGCCTGCCGGAACCGTCGGTGCAATTGTGCCGGACTAAGGTTCGCCGATCTTGCCAGATCGGCGATTCGCCAGACATGCGCCAGCCCGCTGCGCATCCGTGCTGCCAGTGCGGCCATGCTGGCGTCAGGCGCGCCTGCCACCTGCGCAGTGGTGCCTCTCGCGCCGACCAGAAAGCTGATAAGCCGGGCCACCAGGGCGCTGTTCTCGGCGGCACTTGCCGGGCCGGGATCCCGCAGGCGGCCGATCGCCGCGACAAACCCGTCCGTCATCCAGCCGAGATCAGTGAACGGAACAAGCGGTTCATCATCGGCATGAAGCGCGCCGAACAAGGCTTCCAACCCATGGCCCTGAATACCCAGCCACAGATAGCGCCAAGGCATGGTCCCCGGCACACAGCCGTGCGCATATTGGCGTGCGGTATCCAGCCAGACCAGATTGCCCGCAACAACCCTGAATTCCCGCGCGCCTAACCGTATCAGACCAATGCCGGATATCGGCAGGATCAGCACATGCTGGTTGAACTTCTGGCGAACTAGCGGCATGTCGGCGCGCGCGGTGGTCCGACCGGCAGCCTTGATGCGATAGGGCAGTAGATCGACAAGGCTGTCGGGGCGATCAAACCAGATCTCGTCGGTCATTGCTGCGCTGCGAATGCCATCTCTGCCCTGGCCCGTCACGCTTCAGTCCTTTTGTCTTTGATGCGAGGATTATCCATTATCTTGCAACCAGAGTCTATTTCCCTAGGCGCTGCTTGCCCATATAATTGCGACAAAACTCCGGGGGCTGCCATGTTCGACGCCAATGACAAGCTGCGCAACATCGTTGACGACCCGGCATTGAGCCCGGCGCAAAAGGCACGCTATCTGTCTCTTGAGGCCGAAAACAGCCTGCCCTACCCGCCGCTTGAGGCGGCAACCCGTGCCGCACTTGATGCGCGGATAATCTGCGACATGTATGAGGGCAATGCCCCCTACAAGCCGCGCTATGTGCTGCCCGATTTCGCGGTCGTGCTTGCAAAGGGCAGTGACTGGCTGGAACTGCCGGTGCCGAAAGACCTTGACGAGGCGATCAGCACGCTGATGATTGCCTATCACCATACGCCCTCGGTAACCGGGATGCCGGTGTATCTGGGGGCGATTGATGCGCTGTTGCTGCCATTTTGCAAAGGAGTCTCGGATGAAGACCTCTACCGCAAGATAAAACTGTTCTGGCGCTATCTGGACCGGGTGCTGCCCGATGCCTTCATGCATGCCAATATCGGTCCGACCGACAACCGCGTTGCGCGCGCGATTCTGCGGGTGGATGCCGAATTGCAGCAAATCGCACCGAACCTGACTCTGCTCTATGACCCCGCAATCAGCGGTGAGGATTTGCTGGCGCTGGCCGTCGAAAATATCATCGCCTGCTCCAAGCCCCATATCGCCAATCACCCGATCCATGCCGAAACCTTTGATGATCGCGGCTATGGCATTGTAAGTTGCTACAATGCACTGCCGGTTGGTGGTGGAGCATCAACGCTGGTGCGGCTGAACCTGCGCGAAGTGGCTGCACGCTCAACCGGTGTGGCCGATTTTTTCAGCCAAGTGCTGCCGCACCATATGGACCGTGCCTTTGATCTGATGCGCGCGCGGATCGACTATCTGTTCAATCAATCGCATTTCTTCGACAGTTTTCTGGTGTCCGAGGGCTGGATTGACCGCGACCGTTTCACCGCGATGTACGGCATCTTCGCGATGGCCGAGGCGGTCGAACTGTTGCTGGAAAAGGCAGGCAATCCGGGCCGCTATGGCCATGACGCCGCCGCCAATGCGCTGGCGCTGCGGATCACCGAAGCCCTGGCCGCACGGGTAGAGGCCGAACCGATGGTCAATGTCTGGCGCGGGCGCGCCATGCTGCATTCCCAGGCTGGCCTGTCAACGGATACCGGGCTGACCCCGGGCATCCGCATTGCCTATGGCCATGAGCCCGACCCGGTGGCCCATGTCCGCGCTTTGGCGCCGCAGCACCGCCATTATGCCTCGGGCGTGTCCGAAATCCTGACGCTGGATGAAACCATCCGCACCAATCCCGCCGCCCTGGTGCAATTGTGCAAAGGCGCGCTCGCCCATGGCTTTCGCGAGTTCACCGCCAATGTCGCGGGCAATGATCTGGTGCGGGTCACCGGCTACATGATCCGCCTGTCTGATGTGCGTCGCCATGAAGCCGCCAAGGGCTCGCGGACCAACACCACCGCGCTTGGTGCCGAGGCCGCCAGCAAGACTGACATGCTGTGGCGCAAACCAAGGGTGGTAGGTCATGAGCGGCATCCAGGCTACGGTCAGTAAAGTCCTGACGTTTTCCTGCGTTGACGGCCCCGGCAACCGCCTGGTGCTGTTTTTGCAGGGCTGCAACTTTGCCTGTCCGGGTTGCCACAACCCGCACACCATCGGCAACTGCAACGATTGCGGTGATTGCATCCCGGCCTGCCCGCAAGAGGCGCTGTCGCTGATCGATGGTCGTATAGCCTTTGATCCCAGCGCCTGCGATCAATGCGATCTTTGCCTGCACGCCTGCCCGATCAGCGCCAACCCGATGGTGCAGCACATGGATGTGACGGATGTGCTGGCGCTGATCCGCGACAACCGGGGTTTCCTGAGCGGAATCACGGTTTCGGGCGGCGAGGCGACGCTGCAATTGAAATTCATCATCGCGCTATTCACCGCGATCAAAGCCGCACCTGATCTGGCGGGGGTGACCTGTTTTGTCGATAGCAACGGCCATCTTGGCGCCGGATCCTGGGCGCGGTTGCTGCCGGTCACCGATGGCGTGATGCTCGATATCAAGGCGTTTGACACCGATAGCCACCTTGCGCTGACCGGGCGCGGCAATGCCAAAAGCCTGGCCTCGGTCCGGATCGTGCAGGCGGCGGGAAAGTTATACGAGTTGCGCTATCTGATGGTGCCGGGCCAGAACGACCGGGACCAAGACATTGCGGCGCTGATCGGGCTGGCGCAAGAGCAGGGCGATGATCTCAGGGTCAAGCTGAATGCCTATCAGCATCACGGGGTCAAAGGACCGGCGCGCGATTGGCCGAAAATGCCGCGCGACGGGATCGAGGCCACCGCTACACGGCTGCGCGCCGCTGGTTTGAGCAAAGTCGTGACACCGGTTGTCTATCTTTGAATTCGGAGAGGGTCTTGTCAGAGAAAACCGACTTGAGGCGGGCATGACGACTTTGCAGGGGTCTGTTGATAGCGTTGATACCCCCTCCTGATGGCATCGCAATGTGCCAATGTGGTGATTGCTGACGCTGTCACTGAAGAACACCCTTGTCGGAAGTTACCATCATCGGCGTTGACCTTGCAAAGCGCGTTTTCCAGTTGCATGGATCAAGCGGCGACGGGCCGGTTGGGTTTTGCAAGAGGCTCTCGCGGGGCCGCATGCTGGCATTCTTTGCCCGGCACGCGAAGTGCGTTGTTGCCATGGCGGCCTGCGCCATGCCCATGGGCAAGACGCCGAAGATAGGGCAGCGCGGCAGCGGCACGCTCCTGGTTTGAGGGCCCCTCTCGCTGAAGGTAAACATGCACTGCTGAGCAGTGGATGGCCGTTTTGCAGGCGGTCGAACGGTTTGCCACCCCGAACAATGCCCGGACAATGGTTGGCTGTCACCCCTGCGGGCTCGCAAGCCTCGCAGGGGTGTAGCGATTGCACTTGCCAACAAAATGGCCCGCGCCCACTGGGCCATGATGACGAAATAGGAAGATTGCTGGAACCCGGTGGCGACGATTGCATATCTTCCGGCCGAAGGGCTTGTCACCATGACAACGCCGGACAGTCTGACCAACCTGGCAGAAGATGGCCGTTGCTATCTTACCGTCGCGAAAGGTGCCGTGGTGTTGGCACCCAATGGCTTTGCCTCACTTGTGCCTGCGGGTCGGCTTGCCAGCTATGAAGAGGGGTTTTCAATGGAATGGTCAGCTTACGGCTGGCCAACGCCGGAGCTTGAGTTTCTTGACAACGGCACGCCAGCCAAAGGCTGGCACATGGTTCATTTCGCCCCTAACTGCCTGCCCGGGCAAGAGCCGGTGGCCGTGATGTTTGGTGGCATTGAACGGTTCACAAGTGGCAATGCGCTGGCGCAGATCAAGAGCAATCTGGTGTTCAATTGGCCCGCAGGCATCGAAATATGCAGCCTGGAAAATGCGGAGGTTGGAAACCCTGCCTCGGGCGGCTTGGCGGGTGGAATGGTTGCTGAAACCCCCAACCCTTCCCCCATGCCAGTTGAACCCGAGGCCGCGCCCGCCCCTGCGTCAAAGCCGCAGGCAGCCCTTCAACCACCACCACCACCGCCGTTACCAAGCGAAACCGCTGGTATTGAGCCTGACATCCTTACCGATCAGGGCGGCTGCTATTCAATGTATGAGAATACCCGCTTTGGCACCAGAATTTCCTACCCCAGCGCCTATTTCAACGCAGGCCAACCGCCTGAAAACGGCGATGGCCGCCGCTTTTCATCAGCCGATGGTCAGGCGTATTTCCTGATCTTTGGTCAACACGGTGTCTTTGGCCTGCCACAAGACGAAATGATGCAGCACGACAAGTCCTTGGAGGACTATCAAGGTGTCAGCTATGAAAAACCTGGCGATGTCTGGTATGTGCTATCGGGATTAATCGGTGATGCCACCTTCTACCGCAAGGTGATTTTGGCCCCTGATGGCATCATCTACCAGTTCGAAATCCGCTGTCCCGCCGCCCAGAAAGCGGCCTTTGATCCGGTCGTAACTCATATGGCGCAGAGCTTTGGCCCAGTGGCTGCGGCAGAACTTGCACCGCCTCTGATACAAAAGCCGCAGCAGGCAAAGATCACCACCCCCGCGCGCAATACGGAACTGCGGGCGGCATTGATGGATGCGGCCCGCATCCCGATCGAAGCCGACCTGGGTACGAAAGTGATCTTTGTGGTCTCGGTGCTGAAAACCGATGGGGCGTGGGCTTATCTGCAAGCCCAACCTCGTAACCCTGATGGT
>JAGPBG010000201.1 GCA_018063485.1 Cypionkella sp. | reverse complement strand
TCGTGCCAATAGCCGCGCGCCTCCCACTCGGCTTTCAGCACGGCCAATGCGGCGGGACGGCGCTCTGCGATGAAGGTCTTGTTCATGAACATCGAGTCCATGAAGATCCCGGTCTTCAGCATATCAGGATCGGCAGTATTGACCACAGAAGCCGCCCCCGGCGCCGCCTCCAGCACTTTGGAAATCCACGGCTCATACATATAGGCCGCCGCAAGATCGCCCGACAGCATTGGGCCGACCGCCTCATCCGCATTCAAGTTGACCCATTCGACATCCTTGGGGCCGATGCCCTGCCGGTCCAGCCAAAGGCCCATCAGCAACTGTCCGATATAGGCCTGCGGAGCCGCAACCTTTTTGCCCTTCAGATCGGCGGCCGTCATGCCTGCCGCAAGAATCACATGATCAACGCCGTAAGAGGGGTTCAGATAGGCGACATTCACTTCGTTCAGACCGGCATCGACGGCCACAGGAATGTAATCAGCGGTGCAGCCGTAAACATCCAACTGGCCCGCTGCCAGCGCCGCATGTCCGCCCAGCGGATCTTCGAAGATCGTGATGTTAAGGTCATATCCGGGGATCAGGCCCTTCTGGCGGGCGACCTCCTGCATCGCATAGCCGGGCCATGACACGCAGATGCCCACGTTGATCGTTTCATTCGCCCTGGCCGCCCCGCAGCCTATCGCAAGCGCCGCAGTCGAACAGAGCGCCAATCCAGTCAGTCGCATCTCCAACCCCTCCCGATGTTCCCTTCATAAAACTATACGATAAAAATTTCTTTAGTCTATAAAAATTTTGTTAACATAAACTTCACCTTGCAATTTCCCTTCGGCACCCGGAAGATGGTGGCCAGACAGGGGGCGGTGATGATCGTTGGGTTGCGCGAACGGCAAAAACAGGACAGGCGGGCGCGGATCATCGCGGCGGCAAAGAGGCTGTTTGCTGAATCCGGCCTTGGAAACATCACCATAGAGGCCATTGCCGATATTGCAGGTGTTTCCAGTGTGACGGTTCACAACTACTACGGTACCAAATCGGGTGTGCTTTTGGCATTGGTGGCCGAGAGTGACCGCGAATTGCTCGAAGCCATGGTGCAAAAGCTGTCGGGCCGCTCAAGCGGTCTGGTTGATCTGGTGTTGAATTTTGCCGACATCATCTGCGATCACACCGTGGCGCAATTGGACAAGGCAATCTGGCGACAGGTAATCGCCGCTTCCGTCAGCGACTCCGATCCGCGTTTTGGCAAACTGTACAGCGAGTTGGATGACCGGCTGGCTGGCGTTCTGATCACCGAAGTGGAAGGTCTGATCGCAAAAGGCAGGGTTGCGGCAGTGGCATCTTCCGCCGATCTTGGTCGCGCGTTGTTCAACCTTCAGAACATGCGATTCATCGAGTTCATCTCGACCGACGAGTTGTCCAAGGCCGAGGTGTTGCGGCGGTTGAAATGCGATCTCGCGGCGCTGTTTGGCGTTGCCATTCTCTGGCGGTAGTTCGGTCAAGAGACACCCAGGCTATTTGCACCATCCGCAGATGGCCGGTTGCTCCCCAAGCAGCCCGATCACGCCGATGCAGCACCAAGGTCTTTCAAATCCTCCAAGTTCAGAATCAGCGCTGCGGCCCCCACGAGATCGGCAACCTGATCCACCGAAGTGGCCGATGCGATAGGGCCCGTCAGCCCAGGCTGCGCCGCAACCCAAGCCAGCGCCACCTGCGCCGGATTGGCCCCGTGCCGCGCGGCCACTGCGTCGAGCGCACCAAGGATACGGAACCCGCGCGGCGTCATATAGCTTTCCAGCCGATTCTGGCGCGCCTTGCCCGCCGCCGCTTTCACGCTGCGGTATCGCCCCGAGAGGAAACCGCAGGCGAGGCCATAATAGGGGATCACGCCCAGACCCTGGGCCTGACACAGCGCCAGAAGCGGGCCTTCCAGCGTCGCCCGGTCGTAAAGGTTGTATTTGGGTTGGATCGAGGTGTAGCGCGGCAAGCTGTGCCGGTCGGCAATTGCAAGCGCGTTCTCCAGTTGTGCCACCGAAAAGTTCGAAGCACCTATCGACCGCACCTTGCCCGCCTTGATCAACCGGTCATAGGCTGTCAGAGTCTCTTCATGTGGGGTGGCATCGTCAGGCCAGTGCGAAAAGTAGTGGTCAATCGTTTCGACCCCCAGGCGACGCAGGCTGTCCTCGACCGCCTGCTCGATCCAGCGGGCCGACAACCCCACGGCGGGTGCTCCGGCTGCATCGCTGCCCATGTCAAAGCCAACCTTGGTGATCAGCACCAGTTTTTGGCGCTTGCCGGGCCGGGCCTTCAGCCAGCGACCGATGATCGTCTCACTTTCGCCGCCGGTGTGGCCGGGTTCCCACCGGGAATAGACATCCGCCGTGTCGATGGCGTTCAGCCCTGCGCCGGTTGCGGCGTCAAGTACGGCAAAACTTGTGGCCTCATCCGCCGTCCAGCCAAAAACATTGCCGCCAAGGATGACGGGCGCGACGCAAAGGCCCGAAGACCCAAGGGAACGATACTGCATGGCGGCTCCTTTCGTGGCGAACGACAGCCCGTCGTTTGCGGCTATTGCACAAAACCTGATTTGCAGCCTCAGGGCAATGCCGAGGTTGCAGGGGAAAGCTTGAACTGGTCTGGATAGAGGGTCGGCCCAGACAGCGTTGCGGTTCAAGAGATCACTGGACAGGCGGGTAGAGGCCCCGAAGGGCCGCCCCCTTCATTTGCAGACCGCGCCGCCAGGTTCTGCATTCTTTGCCGGTTCCTGACGGCATCGGGCTGCGAAGGATGTTGCTATCTATGTTGCAGGGGATGTGAAATGGTTTTGATGGGTCACCTCGGGCGGGTTTCGGCGATCATGCCAAAATTGACATCTGAGTTGCAAGTTGATCCGACATGAAATGGAAAGGAACCAAAATGGCTCTTGAAAGTATTTTAGTGATAATCTTGGTAGGCGCGGTGGCCGGTTGGCTCGCCGGTCTGATTGTCAAAGGCTATGGCTATGGCCTGCTTGGCAATATCGTCATCGGGATCGTGGGTGCGTTTGTGGCCGGTCTGATCTTTCCCAGACTTGGTTTGAGTATTGGCAGCGGAATTGCCGGTGCCATCATTCACGCGACCCTCGGTGCAGTAATCCTGCTGTTCCTGATACGTTTGATCAAACGAGCTTGAAGACACCCTGAACCAAACCGGCCTCGACTGCGGGAGGGTGACTTCCTGGCAGTTCCGGCTTGGGGCGGTCATGTCAATCCGGCTGTGAAACGCTGCATGTCGAGCAGGGTAATATCAGGAATAATTGGCGAAAAGAAAGCAACTTCCGCACCTCGGGCCTGGGCCGCCGGGCAAACCAGTGGCGCTAAAACCAGTGGCGCTAAAATCAGGATGGCCACGCCGGATGAGCCAGGATCACCGGCGACAGCCGCTTGCGGTTGCGGCATGACCGAAGGGTATCGACCCCAGCCCTGACTCCATTGCAATCTTCCCTTGGCAAGGTCACAACCGCAGCCAGTTCTCTCGCGTCCTGCCGCGCATCTGCGGCTTGATGATGGCCGATAGTGATATCATCTGCGCTGATCCTCCGCACCTGAAACACGGATCAAAGGCTATGTGGAAGCCTTGGCGCGGAAAAACCAAGCCTTCGCCAGTTCGGTCGCGGCCAGATAGCCAACAAGGATCAGCACGATCCCAACCAACTGCCCCCCCATCAGCGGGACAAAGCCAAAGACAGCACTCAGAGCACCAAGATAGGGGATCGAGAAGGTCAGCACCAGCACTGCCAAAGTAGACCACAGCAGCAATCTGCTGGGTCGGCTGCGAAATGCTGGCCGATGTGTGCGCAGCACCAGCACCACGCCAAGTTCGGTCAGCAGCGAAATCAAGAACCAGGATGTCTGGAACGTCGCCTCATCGGCATGAAAAACCCACAGCAGAAGCCCGAAGGTGATCAGATCGAAGGCCGAGCTGATCAGCCCGAAAACGATCATGAATTTCTGGATTTCCTTGATGTTCCACCGCTGCGGCTGCGTCACGCGTTCGGGGTCCACCGCATCGCTGGAAATCGCAATCGACGGCAAGTCCGACAAGAAATTGTTGAGCAGGATCTGCTTGGCCGCCAGCGGCAAAAACGGCAACAGCGGTGTCGCCAAGGCCATGCTGATCATATTGCCAAAGTTCGCACTGGTGGTGATAGAGATATATTTCAACGTATTGGCAAAGGTGCGCCGCCCGTCCTCGACGCCCGCGCGCAGCACATCAAGATCGCGGGTCAGCAAGATGATGTCGGCGCTTTCGCTCGCCACATCCACCGCCTCGGCCACCGAAATTCCGACATCGGCGGCATGAAGCGCCGGGGCATCGTTGATACCGTCGCCCAGATATCCCACCGCATGGCCCACACGTTGCAGCGCGCGCACGATGCGCTCTTTCTGCTGTGGGTCGATTTCGACGAACAAATCGGTCAGCGGGGCCAGATGCCACAGCGCCTCGTCCCGCATGGCCGCGATCTCTTCGCCGGTGAGCATCGCCTTGGCGTTCAGCCCCACGGCCTGCGCCACATGCGCCTTCACATAGCGGTTGTCACCGCTGATCACCTTGATGGCGATGCCCAACCGCGCCAGATCGGCAATGGCCTTGGCAGCATCGGGTTTGGGCGGATCGAGAAACACCAGAAAACCGCAAAAGGTCATCTCGACTTCGTCATCGCGGTCGTAGTCGGCCTGTGGGGTGAAACTGCGGGTGGCAAGCGCCAGCACGCGCAGCCCCTCGGCGCTTTTGGCCCGGAACGTCGCCTCAAGGCCCGCGCCCCGGGCCGCGTCCATCGGCAGAGTCGTGCCACCGATTTCCACCTTGGTGCAGCTTGCCAACACTTCGGCGAACGCTCCCTTGGTCACCATAAGGTGCTGGGCGGCTCCATCTGGTGCCACTACCACGGTCAGCCTGCGGCGCACGAAATCATAGGGGATCTCATCAATCTTGGCATATCCGGCGCTGGAAATCCCACCCGCTTCGCCCGCCTCCTTGATCGCCGCATCCAGCGGGTTCTCAATACCGGTC
>JAGPBG010000200.1 GCA_018063485.1 Cypionkella sp. | reverse complement strand
ATCTTGGCACGGCCACCACTGCAATGCCATGATCCAGCCACATGATCACGCATATGGGCAGGGCCGATGATCGCATTCAACACTTGCCGCAATGCAATCAGATCGGGGATTACGGCAATGTGCGACATTATCCGGTCACCTGCTTGCGCAGCGAAGCAATCAGGCGATCATTATCGGCAGGTCTGCCGATGGTGGCGCGCAGCCAGGTCTCGTACCCCGCTTCGCGCCATGGCTTGACGATGATTCCGTCTTGCAACAAGGCCGCGGCCACTCCGTTACTGTCGCGTCCGGTATCAAAGAACAGAAAGTTGGTCTGCGACGGGGCGGCATGCAGCCCCATTGCGGACAATTCAACCGCCACGCGGTCCCGCTCGGAACGGATGCGTGCAACCGAGGCTTTCATCCACGCTTCATCCGCCAACGCGGCCACGGCAGCGAGTTGGGCGGCCCCATTGACGTTGAACGGGGTTTTGGCGGACGCAATCACGCGGGCAATTTCTGGGTCCGAGCAGACGGCATAGCCGACACGTAAACCGGCCAGACCGTAGGCTTTGGAAAAGGTCCGCAATACGACGTAAGCGATGCCGCTGTCGCGCAGCGCCTCTATCCCGTCGGGTGCATCAGCACCCGCGTATTCGAAATAGGCCTCGTCCAGCACGAACAACGTGCCTGGCCGAACGGCCGAGATCAGGCGCTGCAAGGCTGACTGATCCAGCACAGGCCCTACCGGGTTCCAAGGCGACGACAGGAACACAACGCGCGGACCGGCGGCAATTGCCGACTCCAGCGCCACCAGATCAAAGCCTGCGGCAGCGGTCATCGGCACTTTCAAGACCAAGGCACCAGCAGCCAGGGGTTCAATTTCGTGCAGGCCAAAACTTGGCACCACGGTCACCACCTGGGTGCCAGCCACCAAAATGCCGCGAGAAATTGCAGCGATCATTTCTTCGGACCCGTTGCCCGCCACGATCACGCCTGCCTCGACGCCGAGACGCAGGGCCAGCGCTTCGCGTAGCGCTGTGCAGGCCGGATCGGCATAGCGCCAAGGCTCAAAACCGCCGCCCGCCAAAGCCGCCAAAACGGTGGGCGAGCAGCCATCGGGGTTTTCATTGCTGGCAAGTCGCGCCAGATCGTCATGCCCGCTCAGCGCCCGGGCGCGGGTCAGCGACATCCCGGCGTTATAGGGCGGCAAGGCGGCAACATGAGGATTGACCATCAACGCCGCGGAGGCACGGGCTTTGGGCATGGTTTGGGGCGTCGCGGTCATCACAGATCCAATACGATTGCGGTTTTCGGGCGCGAGCAACACAGCAGCAATTCACCTGGCGACACATCCTCAAGGGGGTCTTCGAAATAGGCCACCTCACCTGAAATGATCCGCGATGTGCAGGTGCCGCAAATGCCCGCCCGGCAGCTGAATTCCGGCGCCAACCCCTGATCTTCTGCAAAGGCCAACAATGACTGCACTGTGGCATTCCACTCGGCAATGATTCCGGATTTGCGGAATTCGACAGTGATCGCCCCGACAGAGGGCGCGGGAGTGGCACCGGCGGTCGGGGCGAGCAGCCTCGGCTTGACCTCGGCGTCAAGCACCGTGGCGGGGCCGAAGAATTCGTAGGCGATACGGTCCCTGGCCACGCCAAGGCCGCGCAGGGTTTGATACATCGCCTGCATGAACGGCGGTGGGCCGCAGAGGTAAAAGTCGTAATCGTCGAGGCACAGCAGGGTTTGCATCAGGTCGCGGGTTAGGAAGCCCTCGCTGTCGAGACGGCTGGACGCGCGATCTTCGGCGCTTGGCGCACGATAGCAGTAATGCGCCGACAGGCCGGGGCGGAGCCCGATCAGACCATTGACCTCCTCGCGAAAGGCATGCGCGTCGCCATTTTCGCAGGCATGCAAAAACAAGGTGCGACGGGTTGACCGATGCGCCAACGCATGCAGCATCGCCACCATCGGCGTCAGCCCGACCCCGCCGCTAAGCAAAACCACGGGCCGTTCGCTCGGCTCATCCAGCACAAACTCGCCACGCGGACCGTCGACCGTCAACACATCGCCCACGCCGATGCTGTCATGCAGATAGTTGGAGCTTAGCCCGACCGGCAGGCCAGGTCCGCCTGATGGCTCACGCTTGACCGAGATGCGATAGTGACTCGGATCATCGGGCGAGCCGGACAGGCTGTAGTTGCGCAGCACATAGCCCTTGGCATCGCCCGAGGGGATCTTGAACACCAGAAACTGACCGGGACGGAACGCGGGCAGAGCCGATCCATCCAGAGATTGCAGATAAAACGATGTGACCAGGCTGCTTTCGACGATTTTCGCTACAACCTTCAGGCCGCGAAAACCACCTTTGACTTGCGCAGGCTGGCCAGGATCACGCGTCATTCAGCCGCGGCTTTCTGTGCCTGCTCTGCCTCAATCAACTTGGCCAGATTGCGGCGAAAGCGCATCGGGCCGACGTCGATCTTCAGATCAAGGTTGGGCGTACGCTTGTTGGCCAGGCCCTGGTGCACCGCTGTCAACACGGCCCGATCTTCATCGAAAGCGCCGCGCACGGATTTGGCGAACTGAGCCGAAATCTCGGCATCGTTCGGCGCAAAGTTGCGGATCTGAAACCAGTAATATTTTGTCTGGTTCTCATCGACCGGAGTCATGAAATTATAACTGTCCATCAGGAAGGTATCGGGGTGCAACGGCTTGCCCTCGCCGCCCGTGCCTGACGGGCAGAAGATCGCCTTGATGATCGCCGCTGCCGGATAGTGCACCTCATAGTGCTGCTTGCGGTCGCATTTGCCCTTGAACGCCAGATAGGGCGCGTAGAACGGCGCAGGCTCCACATCCAGCATCCAACGCCAAACGGTCACGCCATCGGTCCCCACAGTGGTTTCCAGCGGGGCCTCTTCGGCTGCGGCGTTGCCAAAGGAAGACTGGTGAACCCAAGCCACATGCGACGGATCAAGCAGGTTGTCGGTCATCAGCAGATAATTGCAATCGATCACCATCGACTCGCCGCGATTGATGCCCCAGGCGGGGTCGTCCCAATGCTCTACTTCGAAGATCAGCGCAGGGTCGGCTTTGTCCGCATCCCCCATCCAGACCCAAAGCAGCCCATAGCGTTCCTTGATCGGATAAGACTGAACTCGCGCCACATGCGGGATTTTTTCCACACCCGGAACCCGCGTACAGGTGCCGGTGCAATCAAACGTCAGGCCATGATAGCCGCATTCGACGTTGTCACCCTTGATCCGCCCCATCGACAGCGGCAGTTTGCGGTGCGGGCAGGCATCTTCAAGCGCCGCCACAACGCCGTCTGTCTTGCGGTAAAGAACGATGGCCTCACCCAGCACCTTTACCGGGACAAGGCCACTGCCAACCTCGTGGTCCCATGCGGCGACATACCAGCTGTTGCGAAGAAACATGAAGTGCTCTCTGTCTATGTTTTGTATAGGTATATCGCTAGCCTGCATTTGCCGAATCAAAAAGCATTTGATTCTGCCTTATGCGTTAGATAAGCTAAACTATAATGCAATCGCGGCACCGGTCTTGCAAAGATTCCCAGCAATGCGCGTTTTGCAACCCGCCCGCCTGAGCTATACCCGAAAGTTGACGGGGCGGCCTGATCAGGCGGCTTTGATTTCGTGCTTGATCGCGGGTTGTGTCGCAAACTCCGAGGTGGCTTGAGGGCGTCCAATTTCTCGACTTGATCATGCTGCGCGGGCCGCGAACTGCTGGAATGCTGAAAGACCATTGGCACCGAACTGGCCCTTGCGCTTCATGTGTGCGGACCAGATGCCGGCGACGGTTGCGGCAGCAGAATGGAAGGCCATGAGGCCAAAAATCAGAGCGATGATGCACTTGATGAAGCGATGGTCCTGTTCAGGAATGCCATTCAGGTATTTGACTTGCAGGATTTTGAATCTGAACCATGCCAACAGTTAGAAATCAATGGGCCTGGGCGCCTCGCGTACGATCCCGCACTCTGGGGCAGTCGACCCCATGAAGGTCAATTCCATTTCAGCGACCATTGCCCACCTGGTCAGGATGATCCGCCCCTCAGGCGTTCCAGTGTCGATGTTCGGTTCCTGTACGCGCAATGAGGCGCCGCGACTTTCGAGGTCGTGGACCGGGTTCAGCACATTGCGTGTGCTGCGCCCCAGGCGATCAATCCTGACGACCGTGAGCGCGTCGCCCGCCGTGATGAAGTCCGGTATGGTTTCGAGTTCGATGCGAAGACAGTGTGACCGGATTTCATGGGCGCAGTGACTGGATCAGAATGGAATGAGTGGCCGGATGAACCCGAAATGCGCGCGACGCGTCACGCAGCCCTACGACCGGCCAGAATTCTGGCCATGGTCTGCCCCATGACCGAAGGGTTGGGGACTACCATGATTCCTGCCGCAGAAAGGATCTCGATCTTTTCCTGCGCGCTTTCTCCGAAAACCGATACGATGGCTCCGGCATGACCCATCTGGCGGCCTTTGGGCGCTGAAAGGCCCGCGATATAGGCCACCACGGGTTTTGTCATCCTGTCACGGACAAAGGCGGCAGCCTCGGCCTCTTGCGGGCCGCCAATTTCGCCGATCATCATGACGGCATCGGTTTCGGGGTCAGCTTCGAACAGATCCAGAATGTCGCGGAAGCTTGACCCGTTGATTGGATCGCCCCCGATCCCGACCGAAGTGGAAACACCGATTCCCAGGGCTTTCATCTGTGCGGCGGCCTCATATCCCAGCGTTCCTGACCGCCCCACGATGCCAACACGCCCCGCCAGATAGATATGCGGCGGCATGATCCCCATGAAGCCCTTGCCGGGAGAAATAACGCCCGCACAGTTCGGCCCTATCAGCCGCATCTTCCGCTCTGCCGGATAGCGGCGCAAGAAGCGTTTTACGCGCATCATGTCCTGACTTGGAATCCCGTCCGTCACGCAGACGGCAGTGCGGATACCGGCATCTGCCGCCTCCATGATCGCATCGGCGGCGAAAGGAGGTGGTACGAAGATAGCGGAAGCCTCGGCACCCGTATGCTCCACCGCTTCACGGACGGTATTGAAA
>JAGPBG010000199.1 GCA_018063485.1 Cypionkella sp. | reverse complement strand
CGCTCTACGGCGCACGCACCTCGGTCAGGCTTGGATGTAACGACAAAAGGCCATGGCCGGAAAGTGGGAGGGTGATGAGCAAAAACGTGCAGAACGCCATGTAACGGCGCGGATTTTGCAAACCTTTGTCACTGCCATGACAAGAAAGGACGAAAAGATGGAATGGAAATTGATTGAAACGAAATGGGCCGCGATGGCGCGCCGTATCCGCGCCGACGCGCCGTTTATGGCTTCGGATGATGGGCCTGTTGCGATCCGCAGCAGCCGCAGGGCTGATTCGGGCCCGGGGGCCGTCGTGACCGGGATTGCCGCGCCCGGGACCGAGACGGTGCAAAAGCGCAATCCGGTGTCAACGCCTTGATTGCGCAAAAGATGTTGGTGCATGTATTCCAACGCCTGACACGGCCCTTTGCTCGAACCATCCCGGATCTGTGGCAGGACCAGTCGCCGATCAGGGCTGATCTGTTCGGCGCCGAGCGCCTTGAGCATCACGCGCAGACCCTCGCCGCCGCGCAGCCGGTGCGCGCGGGCTCGGGGCGTTGGGCGCCGCGGCTTGACGTCCGGGTCAGGGACAACGCTGGTTTTCTGCTGGATGCCTACAAGATCTGTGCGCAAGCTCTGCAAGCGGGCGAGACGGTGACGCCCGCCGCCGAATGGTTGCTGGACAATTTTCACCTTGTTGAACAACAATTGCGCCAAATCCGCGATGATCTGCCGCCGGGCTATTATCGCCAACTGCCCAAGCTGGCGGACGGGCCATTTGCCGGCTATCCGCGCGTTTTCGGCTTGGCCTGGGCTTATGTCGCCCATACCGACAGCCTGATTTCCGGCCCTGTTCTCGCCCGTTTCGTGAGCGGCTATCAAAAGGTTCAACCCCTGATGATAGGCGAGCTATGGGCGGTTGCGATCACCCTGCGCATAGTGCTGATCGAGAACATGCGCCGTCTGGCCTTGCAGATCGTTGAAGGCCAAGAGCAGCGCCGACAGGCGGATGCGATCGTGAATGCGGTGCTTACTGCCGAAACAACCTTGGGCCAGTCGCAATTTTCGGCCATGCAAAGCGCCGTCAGCGTTTATGAAACGATGCCCCTGCCCGAACATATCGCGGCGCAAATCGCCAAGCGGCTGCGCGGTTTCGACCCGTCGCAAACGCCGCTTTTCGCATGGCTCGAGGATCGGCTGCGCCGGCAGGACAGTTCCATTGACGAAGTGGTGGCAAGGGCGCAAATGCGGCTGGCCGCGTCAAACGTCACGATGCGCAATATCGTCACCTCTATGCGCACCGTGTCCGAGATGGACTGGGCCGATTTCTTTGAAGAGGTCAGCCTGATCGACGCGCGTTTGCGGGCCGGTTCCGGCTTTGCCGAGATGGATTTTGCCACCCGAAATCGCTATCGCACCGCGATCGAGATCATCGCGCGTGGCAGTGGCCAGACCGAAATCGAGGTGGCTGATGCAAGCCTTGCCTTTGCCGAAGCGGGCGAGACGGCGCGCAGACGCGAACCGGGTTATTGGCTGATTGACGCCGGTCGCCCGGTGCTGGAGACCAAGCTGAATTTCCTGCCATCATTGCGCCTGCGTTTGCACCGCCAGATCGGCCAATTTGGCCTGCCGGGCTATCTGGCCGCAATTGGAGTGCTGTCGGCAGTGATCCTTGGCTTTGGGCTGGCACTGGCGCAGGCCGAAGGTGCGGGCCTGCTGGCGCTGTTGCTGCTCACCATCACCGGATTTGCCATAGCAATTGATGGCGGCATGGCGATTGTTGATCTGATCATCACAAGGTCGGTAGCCCCGCAGGCGCTTCCCGGCCTTGATCTGGCCAAAGGGGTTCCTGCCACTCTGCGCAGCCTCGTGGCCGTGCCGGTGCTTTTGCATGATGTGGATGAGTTGCGCGCGCAGATCGAACAACTGGAAGTGCGCTATCTGGCAAGCACCGGCGGCGCGCTTCACTACGCGCTGTTGTCCGATGCGGTAGATGCTTCAACCGAGACGACCCCGCAGGACGACGCCCTTGTTTCCACAGCTTTGGCTGCGATTGCCGAGTTGAATGCCCGCTACCCCTCCGATCACGGCCCGCTGTTCTACTTTTTGCACCGCCGCCGGCTCTGGAACGCATCCGAAGGCGTCTGGATGGGGTGGGAGCGCAAGCGCGGCAAGCTGATCGAGTTGAACCGCCTGTTGCGCGGCGCAACCGATACCAGCTTTTCGGTGATCAGCGGCCCGCCGCCACAAGATATTCACTATGTCATCACGCTGGACGCGGATACGCGGGTGTTGCATGGCACCGTGCGCGACATGATCGGCAAGATGGCGCATCCGCTGAACCGGCCGGTTCTGGACGCGGCCTTGCGGCGGGTGACGGCGGGCTATGGCATCTTGCAGCCACGAGTGACCGCCGATCTGCCGTTGGGCAAGCAAGGCTCGGTCTATCAGCGCATCTTCTCCGGCCCCGGCGGAATTGATCCCTATGTCATGGCAACATCCGATCTCTATCAGGACTTGTTCGGCGAAGGCTCTTTCACCGGCAAGGGAATTTATGACGTCGACGCCTTTGGCGCGGCCCTCGCCGGCCGGGTTCCCGAAAATGCCATGCTCAGCCACGATCTGTTTGAAGGCATATTCGCCCGCGCGGCGCTGGCTTCGGACATCGAGGTGGTCGAGGATTTCCCGACGCGATATGACGTGGATATCCGCCGCCGTCATCGCTGGGTGCGCGGCGATTGGCAGCTTGTGCCATGGATCTTCGGGCGCAAGCGCCGCGAGTTTGGGGGCATCTCTGCGCTTGGCCGCTGGAAGATGATCGACAACCTGCGCCGCTCGTTGCTGGCCCCGATGGCTGTGCTGACGCTGTTTGTGGGCTGGATGATGGCACCCTCGGTTGCGCTGATCTGGACCAGTTGGACGGTTGGCCTGCTGGCCCTGCCGCGCTTGCTGCCCTTGCCCTTCGGGATCGTGCCCGCACGGCTGGATGTGACATTGCGCAGCCATTTTGCTGCCTTGGGCAAAGATGCGCTGACCGCGTCGGGGCAAATTGCCCTATCCTTGATCCTTCTGGCCGACACTGCGGCCGCGATGGCCGATGCCATCATCCGAACCCTCTGGCGGCTGACCGTCTCGCACCGGCATATGCTGGAATGGGTGACGGCGGCGCGCCTGGGTGGCAGCGCCCAACCCTCGGTTGGCCTGCAATATCTGCGCATGGCCCCCGGCGTGATCCTTGGAGTCGGTGCTTGCGCTGTAGCGATCTGGGCCAACCCAACGCTGCTGCCATGGCTTGCGCCGTTTGCCTTTGGCTGGGCGGCGGCTCCCCCGGTGGCGCGCATCGTCAGCGAATTGCGCACAGCGCGGCCGGTGGAGTCTTTGTCCAAAGATCAAGCCCGCGCGTTGCGGCTGATCGCCCGCCGGACCTGGCGCTATTTTGAAACATTCGTGACCGCCGCAGAGAATTTCCTGCCGCCCGACAATTTTCAGGAAATCCCGCGCCCCGCCATCGCCACCCGAACCTCGCCCACCAATATCGGGCTTTATCTGTTGTCAACCGTGGTGGCGCGCGACATGGGCTGGATCGGTCAGGGCGCCGCCTTGCAGCGGATGCACGATACTTTGCAGACGGTTCTGCGGATGCCGCGCTATCGCGGCCATGTTTTCAACTGGCATGACACGCGCGATCTGCGCGTGCTGGATCCGGCCTATGTCTCAACGGTTGATAGCGGCAATCTGGCGGGCCATCTGATCACCATCGCACAGGCCTGCCGCGAGTGGGGCCATTCTGCCGTTGCAGAGAACACCGTCCGTCAATCGCTGGCAGATACCATCACCTTGGCAAAACAGGCGTTAGAGTCCAAACCCGAAAATGCCGCCTTGGGGAATATGCTCGACGCACTCGCTGTCGCAACTGCGTCACAAATAACGCCCTTGGCCGACCTGATCACCAACACCGCCAAGTCCAGCACCATGGCGCTGGACCTCGCGGGCGAAGGCTCTGACATCGCGTTCTGGACCAACGCTCTGCACCACAGCCTTCAGGATCATCTTGCCGATCAGGCTGGCCCGAGCGATACGATCCTGCTTGAAACCGTTGAGACGATGGCCCGCAGCCTCGCCTATGAGATGGATTTCGCCTTTCTGCTGGAGCCCGACAAAAAGCTGCTTTCAATCGGCTTTTCTCTGGCCACCAACCGGCTTGATGCCAATTGCTATGATCTGCTTGCCTCAGAAGCCAGACTTGCCAGCCTCTTTGCAATAGCCAAGGGCGATGTTGATACCCGCCACTGGTTCCGGCTGGGGCGTACGGCTACGCCCATTGGCTCGGGCTCAGCGCTGATTTCATGGTCTGGCAGCATGTTCGAATACCTGATGCCGTCACTGGTGATGCGCGCGCCGGTAGGGTCGGTGCTTGAACAAACCAACCGGCTGGTTGTGGCCGCGCAGCAAACCTATGGTGCCGCGATTGGCCTGCCCTGGGGGATCTCGGAATCCTCCTACAATGCCCGCGATCTGGAAATGACTTATCAATACTCCAACTTTGGCGTGCCCGGTCTTGGCCTCAAACGGGGTTTGAGCGAGAATCAGGTGGTTGCCCCCTATGCCACCGGGCTGGCCGCAATGGTCGATCCGGTTGCGGCGGTGCAGAATTATCGTCGGCTTGCCGTACTTGGTGCCGAAGGTCGCTTTGGCTTTTTCGAAGCGGTCGATTTTACCTCCGGGCGGGTTCCCGAGAATGAAGACCAAGCCCTCGTGCGCAGTTTCATGGCGCATCACCAAGGCATGACGATCGCCAGCATCGCCAATACGCTGCAAGATGGCCGCCTGCGGGATCGGTTTCACGCCGAACCGATGATCCAGGGCGTCGAACTGCTTTTGCACGAACGTGTGCCGCGCGCTGTGGCCGCCGCCCCGCCACGGGCCAAAGACGTGGTGGTTGGGACTGCCGAGATCAGCGATACGCCAACCATGCGGGTGTTCGATGCCCCGGCCACGTCTGCCCCCACGGCGCATCTGCTGTCAAACGGCCAATATGGTGTGATGCTGACCGCAACCGGCGAAGGTTTCAGTT
>JAGPBG010000198.1 GCA_018063485.1 Cypionkella sp. | reverse complement strand
CTGTTCGCTTTGCTTGCCACTCCGGCACTTGCTTCCGGTGGCCCGTTCTTTTCCTTGCGCAACACAAATTTCGTGGAGCTGCTGTCCTTTCTCGTGTTCGTTGCGATTTTGATCAAGGTGGATGCCTGGGGAAAGATTGCCGGATTGCTGGACGCGCGTGCAAAGCGGATTTCGGCGGAACTGGCCGAAGCGCGCGCCTTGCGCGATGAGGCGCGTGCGCTGCTCGATTCCTACACGGCCAAGCAGCAGGAAATGATCGCGCAGTCCGAGCGCATCGTGGCTACGGCCAAGGATGAGGCCAATGCCGCCGCCACTCTGGCCAAGGCGGATCTCAAGCTCTCGATCCAGCGTCGTCTTGCGACCGCTCAGGAACAGATCGCTTCCGCCGAAGCCTCGGCGATCCGCCAGGTGCGTGAGCGTGCGATTGCAGTGGCGATTGCCGCTGCGGGCGACGTTCTGTCCAAGCAAAGCACGGCGGAAAGCACGGCGGCTTCCATTGATGCCGCAATCGCGCAAGTGGAAGCCAAACTCCACTGAATCTCTGAAAACCAGTAGGAAAGCCCGGTTTCTCCGGGCTTTTTTAACGCGTTTTTTCGTGTTGCAGTCGCTGTTTTGCGATTGCCTCATTCTGGTTGGACTTGACCTGCTCTGTCATGGCTTGTTGAACATAGCTCATGTGCCGGTCAACCGCTGCGCGTGCCTCAGACGGGTTGCGGGCCTGAATGGCAGCATTGATGGCGCGGTGCTGATCCAGCAGATTTTCGCGGGCCATGCGGTTGTGAAACATGATCTGGCGATTGTAGAAAACGCCCTGCCGCAGCAGATCATACATGGATCGCATCATATGAAGCATCACTACATTGTGGCTGGCTTCGATGATCGCCATATGAAAATTCGCATCAAGTTCGGCCTCGTCCGACGGGTCACGTTTCTTATGCGCGAGGGTCATCTTGTCAAAGATGGTATTGATCACCTGCAAGTCAGTGTCGGTTGCAAGACGGGCGGCGCGTTCGGCGGCAAGGCCTTCGAGATCGCGACGGAAGGCGATATAATCGAAAACGGCATTCTCGTGGCTGGCAAAAAGCTCAATCAGCGCGGGAGAGAACGCCGAACCAAGGACATCCGCCACAAACACTCCCGAATTCGGGCGCGCAATCAGCAAGCCCCGGCGCTCCAATTCTCCCACAGCCTCGCGCAAGGAAGGCCGTGAAACGCCCAGTCGTTCAGAGAGTTCGCGTTCAGCCGGTAATCGCTCACCAGGGCGAAGAATACCACGCAAGATCAGCAATTCGATTTGGGCCACAACCGAATGCGACAGCTTTCCGGCTTCGATCTTGTGAAAGGGCATGATGAGACTCCGAATTGGTTCACTTATATGGCCAATTCGGCGCCCTCTCAACCACAAAGGGCCGGGCATCTTGCCCGGCCCTTTTCATGGAAGGCAATCAGTTCATGAATTCGGGCGGATGATGATTTCCACGCGCCGGTTCTGCGCACGCCCGGCAGGCGTCAAATTTGACGCGATGGGCTGATCTTCACCCCGGCCATAGGCCGAAATCCGTCCGTTGGGCACACCACTTTCGCGCAACACATTTGCCACCGACACCGCGCGCCGCTGCGACAGATCCTGATTATAGGCGGCGGAACCGGAATTGTCGGTGTGCCCGACCACCTGAACCGTGCTGTTGGGATATTTCAAAAGCGATCCACCAACTGCCTTGATATCGCGGGTCAGATCCGAACGAAGTGTCGCAGAGTCGGTCGCAAACAGCAGGTCTTGCGGCATATTCACCACCAGATACTGGCCGTTGTTGGTGACAGAAATATTGGAATTGCCAATCGAGCCGCGCAGATCCGCGGCTTGTGCATCCAGAGTCTGCCCGATGGCACCGCCAATAGCCGCGCCAATGGCGCCTCCGACCACAGCCTTGACCAATTTGTCATCGCCTTTTGACGTTCCGCCAGCCACTGCTCCAACCAAGCCGCCGATGATCGCACCGTTTCTGGTGCGGGCATTGGGATCATTGGGATAGGCGTTCGGGTCAACACAGGCAGTAAGAGCGAAAAGGCCCAGAGAGCTGGCAAGTATGGAGGTAGTGAATTTCATGATGCGGATGCCTCGAATTGTCTCGGCCCTTCTCGGAACCTTGAACAGCTTATAGCAGGGGCGCTCCATCTGGGACAGGGATCATACGTTGCTGGCAGATTTCCGCGCATCAAAATCAGGCGAGCCAGCATCGCTCCGGGCGGCTTCCCATGCCAGCATGGCCCGTTTCACCGGTAGACCCCAGTGATAACCCCCCAATCCTGCCGATTTGCGAATGGCGCGGTGACACGGCACCAGAAAGCTGATCGGATTGCGCCCAACTGCCGTGCCAACAGCTCGCTGTGCCGATGGATGTCCAACCGCCGCCGCGAGTTCGGAATAGGTTGAAACATAGCCCGAGGGAATATGCAGCAGCGCCTCCCACACCTTGATCTGGAACGGCGCGCCAATAAGATGAAGCCGCGCCTCTCGCCCCGTCATTGCCGCGGCGACCATAGGTTGCAGTGCGCCGGCATCCTCCACATAGCGGGCATTTGGCCAGCGGCTTTTCAGATCCCGTATTGCCCAATCCCGGCCAAGCTCTTCGGTAAACCCAAGTCCGCAAATACCTCGGTCCGTGCCCATCACCAACATGTGCCCGAAGGGAGACTGGAAATGTCCCCAGCGAATGGTTAAATCTGCCCCCCCTCGGGCATAGTCTCCGGGGCTCATCGCTTCCCATTTCAAGAACAGGTCATGCAACCGGCCAGTGCCGGAAAGCCCGCTGGCAAATGAGGTTTCCAGGGTGGTAAAGCGCTCGGCCAACAGACGCCGGGACAGATCGAGCGTCAGGTATTGTTGATACCCCTTGGGCGACACCCCAACCCAATGCGAGAAGATCCGCTGAAAATGCGCGGAGCTCATGCCCATGCGTTGGGCAAGAGCCTCCAATGTCAAGGCAGGACCGGCTTCATCAATCACGCGCAGAGCACGCGCAATCACCGAGTAATGGTAGCTGGGGCTTTGATCGGTCATTTCTGTCTCCTTGTATCAAGGATAGAGCGTGTCCTGATGGCTTGCGACCCGTTTCTTGCGGCAAATGCTTGTTTGAGAGGGCAGGGTCGGGCATATCGGTGGCATGATAAAGCAGCTCGACTATCCCGCAATGCAGCGCATTTTCAAAAGGTTTCAGGCCGCAGAGCCAGAGCCGAAAGGCGAGCTGGATCATACCAACGCTTACACGCTTCTTGTCGCGGTGGCGCTCTCGGCTCAGGCAACGGATGTTGGCGTGAACAAGGCCACGAAAAAGCTGTTTGCAATCGCCGACACGCCCGAGCGGATGGTCGCCTTGGGAGAAGCAGGGCTGATCGAACACATCAAGACCATCGGTCTGTTTCGCAACAAGGCCAAGAACGTGATCCGGCTTTCCCAGTTGCTGATCGAGAATTTTGAGGGCGAGGTGCCATCCAGCCGCGCAGCGCTGGTGTCGCTGCCCGGTGTGGGGCGCAAGACGGCAAATGTCGTCTTGAACATCTGGTTTCATCAGCCGTCACAAGCCGTTGATACCCATATCTTTCGCTTGGGCAACCGATCGGGCATAGCCGTTGGACGCGATGAAGCTGCGGTCGAGCGCGCGATTGAGGACAACGTGCCAGCCGAATTTCAACTTCATGCGCATCACTGGCTTATTCTGCACGGGCGGTATATTTGCACGGCGCGCAAACCAATGTGCAGGATCTGCCCGATCCGCGACGAATGTTTATATGAGGAAAAGACCGAATGAAGCGTTACCAGGTCGTCGGAATCGGCAATGCGATCGTTGATGTATTCACCCAAGCGGACGAGTCCTTTCTTGAGATGATGGGAATCGAGCGCGGGATCATGCAATTGGTCGAGCGAGAGCGGGGCGAATTGCTCTACGCCGCGATGAAAGACCGGGTGCAGGCTGCGGGCGGATCGGTGGCAAACACCTTGGCGGGGCTGGGCAATCTGGGCCTGACCACCGGCTTTATTGGTCGGGTGCATGACGATGCCCTGGGGCGTTTCTACGCGGCGTCGATGGCAGAGGGTGGGACATATTTCGTGAATCCGCCGGTGCAGGGCGGTGATCTGCCGACCTCGCGCTCGATGATCTTTGTGGCCGCTGACGGTGAGCGGTCAATGAATACCTATCTGGGAATTTCGTCGGAACTCGGGCCGGAAGATGTGGCGGATGAGGTGGCGGGGCAGGCGGAGATATTGTTCCTTGAGGGCTATCTTTACGACAAAGCCAAAGGGATGCAGGCGTTTGAACGGGCGGCGAAGCTGTGCCAGGCTGCGGGGGGGCAGGCGGGAATAGCGCTATCGGACCCTTTCTGCGTGGATCGGCATCGGGGCGATTTTCGCCGATTGGTCAAGGATCTGGATTATGTGATCGGGAACGAACATGAATGGACAAGCCTGTATCAGACCGGTCTTGATTCGGCGTTGAAACAGGCGTCCGAGGATGCGGGGCTGGTTGTCTGCACGCGTTCTGGGGATGAGGTGATCGTGATCCGGGGTCAGGATCGTGCCGTTATTCCGGTGAAAAGAGTGGTTCCTGTCGATGCGACCGGGGCGGGCGATCAGTTTGCGGCGGGGTTCTTGTTCGGGCTTTCGACGGGGCGGAGCCTTGAGGTTTCCGGGCGGATGGGGTGTCTTGCTGCAGGCGAAGTTATCGGCCATTTCGGGGCGAGGCCCGAGGCGAATTTGCGCGATCTTTTCGCGAAAGCAGGACTAATCTGAACGCATGCGCCATGGAGCGACGCTTTCGGGCGTTTCAGGTGCTTACCCTTTGTGCCAGGCGCGGATCTGCCATGGCAAGGCTGCAAAGCCTGTGCAGTGCCAGATATCCGTAATCGGCATTGGCGTGCAGAAAATCAGCCGTCGGATGGGCAACTGGCGCGGTGATATCGGGGGTCAGGCGCACCGACCCCTGACAAAACGCATCAGCAGTAAACAGGGCATCGGTGATGGTGTCGGGCGGCTGCGGTACATAGGTTTCGGGCATGGCCCGAGCCGTCTCT